>CAZFNT010000468.1:0-3780 GCA_964520315.1 uncultured Gemmatimonadota bacterium | reverse complement strand
ATCATCCGCGGGCCTAGGCTGGCACGCTCGGGGCACGGCATTCTCGGAGTAACATGTCGGACAACTTCGCTCTGCTCTTCTTCGTCATCGCGGCGGCCGGAGTCGCCGCGTTCATGATGGGAACGGCGGTCTTTCTGGGGCCGAAGCGCCGCCACAGGGTCAAGGACCAGCCCTTCGCTTGCGGCGGGCTCACGGACCCTTACCCCGGCGAGCAGTTCCCGGTTCGATACTATCTCGTGGCGATGCTCTTCATCCTCTTCGACGTCGAGGTGGTCTTCCTCTATTTCTGGGGAGTCGTCTTCCGTGATCTCGGGCTCCCGGGGCTCTACGAAGTCCTCCTCTTCATCGGTGTCTTGGGCGCCGGGCTGGCCTATGTTTGGCGGCGAGGTGCGTTGCGATGGGTCTGATCCAGTCTTCGATCGACTCGCTCTCCGGATCGGTTGGTCTCGGCAAGCTCGACGACCTCATCGGCTGGGCGCGCAAGTACTCGATCTTCCAGTACCCCTTCATCACCGCTTGCTGCGGGATGGAGTACATGTCGGCCGCCTGCTCTCACTATGATGTGGACCGATTCGGGGCCGGGCTCACCCGCTTCTCTCCACGCCAGGCCGATGTGCTCTTCGTTGTCGGCACGATCACGCACAAGCAGGCGCCCTATCTGCTGAGGGTCTATCAGCAGATCTGCGAGCCGAAGTGGGTCGTAGCTTTCGGCGCTTGCGTGATCGGCGGCGGGCCGTACGAGAACTACGCCGCGGTGCAGGGGATCGACAAGATCATTCCGGTCGATCTCTACATTCCGGGGTGCCCACCTCGCCCCGAGGCGGTCCTCGACGCTCTCATCAAGCTGCAAGAGAAGATCCAAAAGGCGCCCCACGGGCGCGGGTAGCAGCCTTCCGAGGTACTCCATGAGCCAGCAAGTGCTCGACAGACTGACCGACGAGCTGGGCGACGCCGTCCTCGACTCTCATACCGACCACGGCGACGAGACGGCCTGCATCGAAGTTGGCCAGCTCCACCGCGCGGCCCGATTCCTGCGCGACGATCCCGAGCTGGCCATGAATATGCTCGTCGACGTGACCGCCGTGGACCGCCCTGATCGCAACAAACGCTTCGACATCGTCTATCACTTTCACTCACTGGAGCACGGACACCGGATTCGGCTCAAGGTCGAAGCGTCCGATTCGGGGGAGCCGGAAGTCCGCACCCTGGCCGACCTCTGGAAGAGTGCTCAGTGGCTCGAACGCGAGGTGTACGACATGTTCGGCGCCCGATTCGAGGGCCACCCCGACCTGAGACGCCTGCTCCTCTACCCCGAGTTCGAGGGCCATCCACTTCGCAAGGACTACCCTATCGACAAGGAGCAACCGCGACTCCCCGACCTCGCGGGCTACCCCGAGGTCGACTACGACGCATCGGAAGATGTCGCCCGTTTGCACAAGGGGATGCAGCGGCGCCTCAGCCCTCGTCTCGATGGAGCCGCTGGGCGAAACGGAAAAGTGTTGCATGGCTCTGAAGCCGGGCTTCGGACTCCGATCGCCTCCGGCGCCGATTCCCGGGGGCGCACGAAGAACCTCTTCCTCGACCTGGGGCCATCGCACCCCGCGATGCACGGCACGATTCGCATTTCGGTGGAGCTCGCGGGCGAACGGATCGTCGACTCCGATGTCGACATCGGCTATCTGCACCGCGGCTTCGAAAAGATGTGCGAGAGCCGCAGCTATGCGCAGTCGATGATCTTCACCGATCGCCTGAACTACGTATCACCGATCATCAACAATGTCGGCTGGTCGATCGCGGTCGAGAAGCTGCTGGGGATCGACGTGCCGGAGCGCGCAAAAGCGTTGCGCGTGCTGATGAGCGAGATCAGCCGGATCGCGGATCACCTGACCTGCGTCGCCGCTCACTCGATGGAGACCGGTGCGTTCACCGCCTTCCTCTACCTGATCGAAGCCCGCGAAGAGCTTTACAAGTTGCTCGAACGGGTCTGCGGCGGGCGGGTCACATTGGCCTACTCCCGCATCGGTGGCGTGGCGTCCGATCTTCCCGATCGTTTCGAGGAACATCTGAAGCGAGCCCTCACGAAGACGCGCGAGATGATGGCCGATGTGGTGAAGCTCCTCGACGGCAACCGGATCTTCCAGGATCGCATGGTCGGTGTCGGCGCGATCTCTGCCGAAGACGCGGTTTCGTACGGAATCACCGGCCCGTTCCTGCGCTCGACGGGCGTCTCGTACGATGTTCGCAAGGCGTCTCCCTACTCCAGCTATGAGAACTACGAGTTCGACGTCCCGGTCGGCCAAAACGGCGACAATTTCGACAGATATCTCGTGCGCATGGAAGAGATGCGCCAGTCGATACGGATCGCGGAGCAGGCGTTTGCCTCCTTGCCCGATGGGCCGATACAATCGGAAGATCCCAGCGTGAGCCGGCCACCGAAATCGGAGGTCTACACGAGCATCGAGGGGCTGATGCACCATTTCAAGATGACGATGTCCGGCCATGGCATCGCACCGCCCACGGGCGAAGCATACGGGTATGTCGAAGGTGGGAACGGGGAGCTCGGCTTCTATCTTGTCTCCGATGGATCCGACACCGCCTACCGCGCCCACTGTCGCGCCCCCTGTTTCGCGCCGATGAGCGCCCTCTCCTCTCTGATCGAGGGCTTGACCATCGCGGACGTCATCCCAACCTTCGGAACCGTCAACATGATCGGTGGGGAGCTGGACCGGTGAGCGAGATTCTCAGCACGGAAATGAAGACCGAAATCGACGGACTCGTCTCTCGCTACCCCGATCCCACCGCCGCGACCCTGCCGGCATTGCATATTATCCAGCGCGAGCTCGGGCACATCTCGACCGACGCCGAAGACGCCTTGGCGGCCCATCTCGGTATGCCGGTCGCCAGGGTGCACGAGGTGGTGACCTTCTACACCATGTTCCGAGTCGACCCGGCCGGCAAGTATCAGCTCGATATCTGCACCAACCTCTCGTGCACGCTTCGCGGGGCGAAAGCCACCGTGAGTGAGATGCGCGAGAAGCTAGGGATCGATTTCGGCCAGACGACTTCCGATGGGCTGTTCACCATCAATTCGGTCGAGTGTCTGGGGTCGTGCGGCACGGCTCCGGTGGTTCAGGTGAACGACACCTATCACGAGAGAGTCGGCGCGGGCGATGTCGACGCGCTGGTGGATGGACTCCGAGAAGAGGAAGGAGCGCATCCGCTCCGCCCGAGCGGTGTCTATATCGACGGGCTCGACGAACCGGCCGAAGAGCGCAAGTGGGAACGCTATCTCACGACCCACTGGGGGCATCCGCAGTCCCACACACTCGCGCGGTACGTGGAGGTCGGCGGGTATGAAGGACTCAAGAAGGCGTTGGCTATGGAGCCGAGCGCTGTGACGGCCGAGGTCAAGAGCGCGAATCTGCGCGGGCTCGGCGGCGCCGGCTTTCCCGCGGGAATAAAGTGGGGCTTCGTGCCGGAGAATAGCGGCAAGCCGATCTATCTGGCGGTGAACGCCGACGAAGGCGAGCCGGGCACCTTCAAAGACCGCATGTTCTTGGAGCGGGAGCCTCACCGCTTGATCGAAGGGATCGCGATCTGCTGCCATGCGGTGGGGATCAAGAAAGCCTACATCTACGTTCGAGGCGAGTTCGTGTATCCGATCGAGCAGCTCGAAAGAGCACTCGACGAAGCGAGAGAAGCGGGCTACCTCGGCAAGAACGTTCTCGGCAGCGGTCTCGAGCTGGAGGTCCACGTACACCGCGGAGCCGGCGCTTATAT
>CAZFNT010000467.1:0-3786 GCA_964520315.1 uncultured Gemmatimonadota bacterium | reverse complement strand
GACGAGTTCGAACCGAGCGATCCGCCGATCCGCCTGTCGGCAGAGGGGATCCAAGCGGGAGCGAAGGACGATCAGCTTTGCCACGATGTGTCGAATCTCTGGCTACTGGTTTCGAACTTCGGTGTTTTCGGTCTGGCCGACGAGACGAACATCGATCCTTACACCGAAACCTGTGGCCACGAGGGGTACATCTCCTGCCAGTTCCCGGCTCGTAGCGGATTCGACTATCTCTTCCAGGGCGCGATCTGGGTCGGTGCGATCGTGGGCAACGACACATTGGTGAGCGTGGGGCACGACGGCTGGCAGCTCGAGCGAGAGTTCATCGCCGGGAGCGGCACGGGCGACACGATCCAGGTCTACACCAACAATCCGAGTGCGGCCAACTACGACTCTGTGCTCGGGCTAGCCGACCAGTCCTTCGTAGGCGTGTACACCGACACCATGACCGCGGCCGACGACACACGAATCTCGCCGAATCACCGCAAGCCCCTGAATATCAGTGTCAAGCAGACATCTCACGCTCTCTCTTTCAGCTACGCCGAGGATTTCGTGATCTTCGACTACGAGATCGAGAATCTCGGTCTGAAGACGCTCAAAGATGTATTCATCGGTATCTATCTCGATGGAGACGTGGGCCCGACGCCGCAAAGTGATGGTGATGCATCGGACAACGCGCAGGATGATGTGACCGGGTTCCGCCAATTCTCCGCCGACGGTCTGAAAGAGATCAATGCGGCCTGGTTGGCGGACTACGATGGTCCCAGCTATCGTGCTCAGGGCGCGGGTGATGGGTTGCTCGTTCCCGGAGTGATGGGGGTGCGGGTCGTACGCTCACCCGCCAAGAATCTCGTGACCACCTTCAATTGGTGGCTCTCCGATCCCGATGTGCAGACCGACTGGGGACCGGGGCGTAAGTTCCCCGGAGGGAGCGGGCTTCAGGGAACGCCGGACGGCGACGTCAACAAGTACCTGATAATGAAGGGGTGGCAGAACGAGACTCTGCCGAACCCCCGCGTCGACCCCGATCAGCTCGATGCTCGCAAGCCCGACAACAGCGAAGTAGGCGCTGAGGACACCCGTTTTCTCTTCTCCTTCGGTCCCTTCACGATCGAGCCTGGAGCGCTGGAAAAGCTCCCGTTCACACTCGGCTATTTCTGCGCCGAGAACTTCTGGGCGGGGGGCTCAGCCGACGAGAATGATTTCACCGATTTCGACATCAACGCTCAGTGGGTGCAGTTCGTCTTCGACAATCCGGGCGTCGACACAGATTCGTACGACTATGGAGTCGACGGCAGACCGACCGACCCGCCCGATATCGGAGAGGGCGACGGCGTGTTGGACACCGGCGACTTCTTCTTCGGAGAGGACGTCGGAGCCGATGGTCTGCCGGGAACTCTCGACTTCGGCGAGGGGAACGGTGTGCTCGACGATGGCGAGGACTCGGCGCTGCGCTACGTGATCCGTTGGATCGACCCAGATCCGGGCAACCCGGACCAGAGTGCTCTGGAGTACCTCGAGAGCATCGCGGCAGCCATCGACTGGGATGGGACGCCCGAGCAGATAATGGACGAATACCCGCGCCTGGAACTCGCCAGCGAGGTTCGTTTCGGCGCCGACAATGGGACGTTGGACGAGGGCGACGGTGTGCCGGACTTCGCCGGACCCCCGCCACCCCCTTCGCCATCACTCAAGATCGAGAAGCCCGATGCCAATCACTTGGTTCTCAAGTGGAACGATGCCCCGGAGGTGTTCTCCGACGGCTTCATCCCCGACGCGGAGCGAAGGCGAGATTTTCAGGGCTACCGTGTCTACGTCAGTCGCACGGGCGCGAGCAACGATTTCACCACGATCCTCGATCTCGATGTCGCCCAGGTACCGGTTTACGACGACGATCTGAATATCATCGGCGCGATGGACGACACGCTGGGCCGAAACACCGGCTTCGTGTCGATCCTGAATACAGACGCCGATTCGGCGAGCTATCGGTACCGACATGAGTACGGACCGCTGGTCTCCAATTGGCCGGTCTACGTCGCGGTCACCAGCTACGACAACGGTTATCCGCCGGCGAATCTGGCCTCGTTGGAGTCTAGCGTTTTCGTCAACGCGACCCAGATCACTCCCACGACACCGACGGAGGAGGCGGCATCATTGCCGACCCTCGTCGTTCCGAACCCATACAAGATCACGACGGATTATCGCGGGGGCTGGGAGAGAGACGCTCAATCGTGGACCGAGTTCGACCGGAAGATCGCCTTCACCAACATCGCCGGCCGATCGACGATCCGAGTATTCACGCTCGCGGGTGATCTGGTCGATGAGTTCGAGTTCGTGCCAGGTCACGTAGACGATACGACCGCGTTCTGGGATCTGATCTCCAAGAACGGCCAAGCCATCGTGAGCGGAATCTATCTCTTCGCGATCGAATCCTCAGGCAGTGGTGAGGTCGAGGTCGGCAAGTTCGTGGTCCTCAAGTAGCAGAACGGAAGAAGGAGACGGAACCCCATGAAAACAAAGGCTCTGGCTCTGACAGCCGGGTTGTTCTTGGCCGTGTCGGCTGCCCAAGCGCAAGACAAGGTCGGGACCGCGACGGCCCAGTTCTTGAAAGTGGGCGTGAGTGCGCGGGCCGTCGGCATGGGCGACGCTACGGTGGCCGCTACAGACGACGCATCGGGCCTGTACTACAACCCCGCATCGATCACGGCGATTCCAGGCGGAGAGGCTGTGCTCTCGCACATCGATCTGTACCATGGAATCGGGATTTCCTATGAGTTCGCGGGCGTCGTGCTGCCTACATACGTCGCTTCCGGTCGGGTCGGGATCAGCTTCCAGGCGCTGAGGACGGATGATATGCCGGAGACGACTCCGCTCGATCCAACCGGAACCGGCAGGAACTTCAGGTCGTCGGAGTACGGTCTGGCCGGTACGTACGCCTTGGAGCTGACCGACAAGTTCTCCGCCGGCTTCACCTTTCGGCTCATTTCGTCATTCTTGGCCGACCTGGAGCCGATCCGAGACGAGCCGGCCGTCGATGGCACGGCCCACTCCTGGGGAATCGACATCGGCACGCTCTATCGCACCGGCTACCACGGCATCAACTTCGGCATGGCGATCAGCAACTTCGGTCCCGATCTCATCTACGAGGTCGAGGCGGCGCCCCTTCCGATCAACTTCAAGGTCGGTGCCGCCGCGGATCTGTTCCGGACCGAAACCCATGCGCTGCAGTTCGCGGCCGAGGGGAGCCATCCCAACGACAATCGGGAGCGCGCGAATGTGGGCGCGGAATACACACTTCGCGACTGGGTGGCCCTGCGCGGAGGGTATAGATTCCGTTACGACGACGAAAGCTGGAGTGTTGGGGGAGGCGTCTATCTATCCGGTGGTGCCGCCCGATTCGACTACGCCTACACTGCCGGGAACATCCTGCCCGATGTTCACAGGTATTCGCTGGGGATCCGCTTTTGAGAGGTTCTCGGCCTGACTTGACGGCACCATAAGGTGCTGCTAGATTGCGCCGATTCGACAACAAAGGAATGACGGCGTCGGCCCCGCTCGGTGCCCCTATGGGCTCTCGCTTCGGTTGGAGCTGAGTATCGCGGAGGTTCCGCGGTACGAGCGCCGGTAAGCAGTCTCACGAGGAGACGAGATGATCAATCGTTATGCGTTGGCATTCACGGTTCCCGCCGTCATGCTCTCGTCGAGCTTGACGAGCCAGGCCGTGGCCTCACCAACCACCAGTGCCGAGCCAGTGCTCTTCCCGAACGCGACCCTGGGGAACGAGCAGAG
>CAZFNT010000466.1:0-3789 GCA_964520315.1 uncultured Gemmatimonadota bacterium | reverse complement strand
CTTCGATCTGCTCCTGGTGAGAAAGGGTTGGTGCGGCCACCTCTGCCCTCTGGGCGCTTTCTTTGGCGTGGTGGGCCGCGTGGCGTGGATTCGGGTGCGCTTCGATGCCGAAAGCTGTACGCACTGTGGCGAGTGCATTGTCGTTTGCCCCGAGCCTCAAGTGCTGAATCTGAAAGCGGCCGCGGCCGTGGGCATGGTCGCTTCGGGCGACTGCACGAACTGCGGGCGCTGCATCCCTATTTGTCCGGAAGATAGCCTCGCTTTTGCGTGGCGTCATCGATGTGGTACAGGTACTGCCCTGCCCACATCTCAATCCCTAGCGAGGAGATGAAAGTGATGAATCGACGTATTTTGAGCGTTGCCTGCCTGGTCGCGCTCGTCCCATGCGGCGCGGCGATCGCTGACGACGATTTCGGTCTGTCGAAGATGAGCATCTACTCGACTCCCGACCCGATCGTGACGACGACGAAGGCCGGTGAACCGGGAGAGAACGAGCTGATCGATGCCTATTTCGATGAGTCTCCTCCGGTGATCCCGCACGTGGTCGACGAGTACCTGCCGATCACGATCAGTGACAACCAGTGCATCGATTGCCACGACGCGCCGGACCAGATCGGCAAGAAGCTCGCGAAGGACGAGGCACCGCCCTCTCCCGCGAGCCACTACACCGATCTGCGCCGAGCTCCCGACAAGGTGACGAACACGTTGATCGGCTCGCGATTCGTATGCACACAATGTCACGCGGGCCAGCAAGACACCGCTCCACTGGTGGAGAGCACTTATCGCCAGTAAGGACCAGCCCACAGGCTCGCGAGGGATCGACCGCCGGGCCTTTCTGCGCGGCTCGTGGTTCGAGCGGTCGGCGGCGGTGGTGCCGGGCACTCGACTGCTGAAGCCGTCGCCGCCCTGCCTACCCCGCGATTCCTTGGGACGAAGCCCCTGCATCGACTGCGATGGGCCTTGCGTCGATGCTTGTCCCGAGCAAGTGATCGAGGCCACGGTCGGCGAGCGGGCGAAACTGAGCTTCGCGGGCGGGGGCTGCACCTTCTGTGGTGATTGCCTCGAAGTGTGTCCGCAGGCACGAGACGCCGCGGAGAAGGAGATCGGAGCCGCCAATATCATCCGTTCGGAATGCCTGGCCTGGCAGGGTGTGGTGTGCATGAGTTGTCGACTCGCCTGCGGCGATGGGGCGATCGAAATGGATGCGAAGAATCGGCCTAAGATGAGGGATCGGGCCTGTACTGGGTGCGGCTTGTGCGTGGCACCGTGCCCCAGCGATGCGATCGATGTGAGAGTGTCGGTCGCGTTATCTTGAACCAGGATCCGCCACCTAATGCGTGCCCGAGCCGTGCGCTCCAAGGAAACCCCATGATCCGCTCCTCTCGTCGTCTCTCCGCCGCCACGATCTGTCTGGGATCGCTCCTCACCACGCACGGAGCGCTGGCCGATTCCTCCAATGCCTGCCCCCCCGCGCAACCCGACCCGGCCTTCCTCATGGCGGTGGAGAACGCATCGGGTTACGCGAACATCCCTTACGATCCGCTCATCGAGAGCGCGATCTCACAGGTGAGCGCCGACTCGATTCAGGCCATCATCGAGCGACTGGTCGCCTTCGGCAACCGTTTCACCTACAGCGATTCATTGGCGGCGGCCGAGACCTGGATCGCCGATAAGCTCGAGTCCTTCGGCGGATACGACCCCACCTTGCAGCCCGTGAGCTTCCCCTTCACTCAGCGCCACAACGTCTACGCGGAGCTCCAGGGCACGGCACCCGAAGAGGAGTGGGTGGTCGTGGGCGGTCACCACGATTCGATCAACTGGACCGACTTCCCTTCGCTTGACGACTCCTACGCGCCGGCTCCCGGGGCGGACGACAACGGATCGGGCACCGCTGCGGTGCTCGAGATGGCCCGCATCTTGGCAGGATACGCGCTGCCGCGCACGATGCGCTTCGCCACCTTCACGATCGAGGAGCTAGGGCTCGTCGGCAGCGAGCGGATGGCCGCGACGATGGAGAATCAAGGCCAGAGCGTGCGCCTGATGATCAATCTCGACATGGTCGCCCATGATCCGCAAGGCAACGACCAGATCTCGGTCGCGGGGAGCGACATCGCCGAGACCCATCTGGTTCGGGCAGTGGTCGAGACCTACTCCGACCATTCGTGGGTGGACGGAGGCTGGTCATCGAACTCCGACCACTTCTCTTTTTCGGAGCACGGTCACCCGGCTGTGAACCTGATCGAGGCGGATTTCAACTTCGGAGGGTGGCATCACTCCAGCGACGAGCTCTGGCGTCTGGACATGGACTACAGCGCGGAGTCGACCCGGATCGGCCTGGCCACCGCCCTGATCGCCGCAGCCTATCCGGCACCTGTTACATCGATCGCCTTGAGCGAGCCGGAGCCGGCCGACGCCCTGAACGATGCCGACGACGAAGGCGCGCTCGTGGCGAGCTGGACCTCCGTCGCCGGAGTGGATCGATACGTCCTGCGCTGGGGCGCGGTGTCCGGTGCGCCGGCCGAAGAGATGGAGGTGAGCGACACGAGCGCGGTGATCTCCGGCCTGACCCCGAACGAGCTGGTCTACGTTTCGGTGGTCGCTCTCGACGACGCCGGGCGCGAAAGCTGGTTCGCGCCCGAGGCGGCCGACGCAACCCTGAGTTTCGATCAGGGGATTCTCTTGGTGGACGAGACGGTCGACGCAATCCCCGCCGAGGCGCTTCAAGACAGCCTTTTCGACGTCTACCTGCAAGGGTATGAGTATGTGCAGCTCGATCTCGCCGAGAGCGCCCCGCCGACCATCGCCGATCTCGGCGCCTACTCCACGGTGATCTGGATCGGAGACGAGCCCTTCCAGGTCGATCTTCCGGCCAACACGGAGGTGCTGGGCCGCTACGTGACCCGCGGCGGGAACCTGGTGCTTTCGGAATGGGGGCAGCTCGCGCAGCTCGGGCCGCCATTCGAGGAGGGCAGCTTCGGCCACGACGTTCTCGGCATCGAAAACGTCTCGACCGTCGCGGAGGAGGATTTCGCCGGCGCCGATCCGGTCGATCCCGGATACACGGCCCTGCGGACCTGGCAGCGCTTCTGGCCAGCCCAGGCGTTGTCGGGCGCGGAGATCCTGTGGTCCACCGAGAACGCCGACACCCTGCTCTCCTTCGTGAGCGCTTCGGGCGATACAGCGGTGCATGGGCGCCCCGTGGCCCTCCGCAATCGAGGAAGCGATGGCGCGGGCGACGCGTACACCATCGGAGCGCCGCTCCTGCAAATGGAGCCGCAGGGCGTAGTCGCCTGGTTCCGCCGAGTTCTGGACGAGCTCGGCATCCCCGTAGGCGTCGAAGACCGCGAAGATTCCCCCCCCGCTCCCCGCGCGGCGCGCCTGCTGGTGCACCCGAACCCCTTCAACCCGAGCACCACGGTGAGCTTCCGAATGGATCGGGAAGGAAGCGCCAAAGTCGCGATCTTGGACGTAACCGGGCGCCGAGTGACGACACTGATCGATCGCGCCCTACCGATCGGCGCCCATCATGCGGTCTGGGACGGCAAGACGGCGAGCGGACGAGCGGCGGCATCCGGAGTGTACGTGGTGCTTCTCGAGACGCCTCAGGGCCGCTGGCAGAAGCGGATGGTTCTGCTGAAATAGGGCAAGAGGATCGGGATGGCGATATGCGATCGCCGATCCTCGACCGCGGGGAGCGACGCAAGCTCCGTGGCTGCACTAGGGGTCCGGAAAGAAAAAAAAGCGCCACCGCGCATACCAACATCGGGCCATCTTCGACCGCTGCCACAA
>CAZFNT010000465.1:0-3797 GCA_964520315.1 uncultured Gemmatimonadota bacterium | reverse complement strand
CGGACCCGGAGGGGCGAAACAAGGCGATGCTGAAGACACTCCTGACCACACTGGAGGAGAAGCCACACCCACTGCGACATGTCTGTGCCGTCACCGGAGGCAAACACTATGGGATGCACCTGGGCCCCCGGCTCTTCACCGAGCACGAGACGCCATATCGAGAAGACGAGAGCCCACGTTGCCCCGGACCGAACTGGTACTACGAATGCGAAGACATGCTGAGAGGTTGGGAAGGGGAGTGGAACTGGTCCGTGTTCCGTCCGTCGTTCATCATCGGCTATGGACTCGGATCTCCGTACAATTTCGGCTGCAGCCTGGCGGCTTACGCCGCGCTCTGCAAAGCGCTCGGGCAGTCGCTTGCCTTCTTCGGTGATCAGGCGAACGCGAACTGTCGTTGGTGCGTGACCTCGGCAAGGCAGCTTGCTCGGATGATGATCTGGTCGTCTGGAAGCCCGGCGGCTGCCAACCAGGCATTCAACTGCACTGACCTGGAGCCTTTCCTGTGGCGAGATCTGTGGCCTGAAATTGCTGCTTGGTTCGAGCTCGAGCCGACGTGGCCTCAGAAGGGTGTTTCGATGACTCGCTTCTTCACTCAGCATCGACCGCTGTGGGAGGAGCTGGTCGAGCGGCAGAATCTGCGCACCGATCCGTTGCAGCAGTTGGCATCGGGCGATTTCATCGACCGTTCGATGGCGATCGACTGGGATGCGGTTTACGACATGAGCAAGGCACACTCGGCCGGCTTCGATCATTATCCGAGCGCCGCGGAGACATTCACCGCTCTCTTCCAGGAGCTGCGCGACGCGCGCGTCATTCCAAGGTAGGCACAATATGTTGGCAGTGGTTACTGGTGCGGAAGGATTCCTTGGCTGCAACCTGGTCAGGGGGTTGCTCTCCCGCGGGATTCCTACCCGCGCCATGGTCTTCGCGGGAACCGAAGCAATCGACGGCCTCGATCTCGAAGTCGTGCGGGGTGATGTGCTCGATGTCGCAACACTCGAATCGGCTTTCGACGGGGCGGATTGGATCTTCCACTGCGCAGCCGTGGTGTCGATCGCCGGCAGTCAACAGGGATTGGTCGAGCGAATCAACATCGACGGAGTGCGCAACGTGGTCCGCGCCGCGATCGCGAACGGAGCGAAGCGTTTGATTCATGTCAGCTCGATTCATTCCCTCGATCCGGAGCCGGACGACGAGCCGATCGATGAGGCTCGCGCTTTGGTTCACGGGAAACACCACTCTGCCTATGCGCTTTCCAAAGCCGCGGGTGAGAAGGAGGTGCTCGCCGGCGTGGAGGCAGGGCTCGATGCGGTCATCGTCAATCCTGCAGGGCTCTTCGGCCCCAACGATTTCGGTCCCTCGCTCTTCGGCAAGACCTTGCTCTGGCTGAGGCAGGGCAAGCTTCCCGCGCTCATCAACGGAGGCTACAATTTTGTGGATGCGCGAGACGTAGCGGCCGCCGCGATCAACGCGATCGAACGGGGCCGGTGCGGCGAACGGTATCTACTGGGTGGTCATATCAGCTCGGTGCGCGATCTCTCGAACGTGGTTGCCGAGCTCACCGGCCGCCGCGGACCACGCCTCACGGTTCCTCGCTGGGTCGGTCTCGCGACGGCTCCCGTGGTCGAGTGGTTCAGCGCTCGCGCCGGTGTCGAGCCGATCTATACCACCGAAGCGGTTCGAATCCTCGGCGACAACCCGCGGATCTCGCTCGAGAAATCACGCACCGAGCTGGGTCACGATCCGCGCCCGATGCAAGAGACGCTTCGAGACACCATTGCCTTCTTCGAGAGCACCGGCATGGTGTGAGGATCTGCCCGATGGTGCTTTCGTCGCCGTCTCTTCGCCGCGACCTACGGATCGAAGAGATCGTCGTCCAGAGAGGGGTTGAGCACCACCCGGTCGTAGGTCGTGCGCGCGACCACGACATCGTTCGCTCTCACCTCCATGCGTCGGGGAACGAAGCACTTGGGATCGAGCCAGAGGTCGGTGCGATTGCCATCATCGTCTCGATACCTCAGCACCACTCCTTCGGCGTCGACATCGATTTCGATCTTGTCCCAGTGGCCCAATACGTAGCTGCAATCATCGAAGAACCCGGCCTTGGCCATCGAGTGACCGCGCAATGAGAGCACCCGCTCGGCATCGACGTCGAAGCTCATCTTCGCGAAGCTCAGAAAGCCGCGCTTGAATCCGGTGACCTTCTTTCCCCGCAAAACCGCGGTGCTCCCAGCCCCGCGGCCTTCGTGAATATCGAGCCGAATCCGCTCCTGCCCGGCCCAGAACGCGTCGGATTCCGTTCGCTCCTCTTCCTCCCCCTTGCGCTCCCACGTGCGTTGAAACCAGGTCGCGCTTCGGCTGGTCTCCACCAGAGAGCCAATCGCGAGCCGGATCTTCTCGGGCGGTACCGCGGACTCCTCGGCGGTGGAGTCCGCCAGCGACGCGAGGGCGATCGAGCCCTGAAGCAGAGCCGCCAGGAACACCCAGTACGGAATCGAAGAACGCATTGCGAGTGAAGGTGGAAACATCCATGGCAAGATAGCGCCTGCGCAGATCGCGACACAAGGAAGTACCCGCGCAGCTCTTCCGAGAGGGCGACCTGCACCCAGTCCCCCGAACGGCGCCCAAGCCTCACTTTGGTGCCGGCGTGCAGCTTGAACTCGGTCACATCGCCTTCCGAGGGGCCGGAGCGGATCGAGATCTCCTCGGCCAACACGATCGCCTCGTCTCGAACCTCTTCCGCGAACAGGAGCGCCGCATGGGCCAACGCTCCCAGGAGCAGAACCGAGAGCGAGATCATGGCGATCTTCACGGGACGGGCTCCCCGGTGGTCGCTGCCGGTCACGATCCTCATCGCCACCAGAAGCCCCAGCACCACCCACAGAGCGAGCGATCCCCAGGCCGCCTCTTCCACAGTGACTCCGCGCACGATCCGGCGCACCGCGCGAACCGCCGGAGACGAGTCGGCCTCGGCGTCCTTGTCTCGCTTGAGAACCTCGAGGTAGGCCAAGCTCTCGCGAAGGTCCCGATCGCGCGGAATCAGCCTCCTGGCGCGCTCGTAGCAGAGAATCGCGCGACCGAGATCGCCGCTCCGATGGTACGCGTTGCCCAGGTTGAAGAGCACCGTGCCGTTGTCCACCCCCGCGTCACCGATCGCCTCGTAGAACGCGATCGCCCCTTCGAAATCGCCTGCGCCATAGGCCGTGTTGCCTTGCTCGAATAGGCGCTGGATCTCGGTGGGCTGTTCCGCACCTTCCACCGCTACCGACTCAGCCGACGTGGCGGCCGAGAGCAGAAGAACGAGCGACGCCAACGCCGCGATACCGATCCTCGAGCCCATCACAGCCTCCTTCCACCGGTCTCGGCCTTCTTCCTGACTCTGGCCGAGCTTTCAGGCTTCTCGATCTTGCGCGCGATCGACCGCACCCGTTCGATCAGACTCCCTCCCGATTCATCGATCGAGGCCGACGCGTAACGTGCCAGATCGCACGTGCCGCGGAACTCGCGAATCTGCGGATGGGCCATTCAAACCGGGTTTTCGTCTTTCGCCAAGTCGGAGATCGAGTTCATCGCGCCCCCAGTCCTTCGCCCGCGGCCCCGGGAACTCGCCGAGACCTCTCTTTCTTGCTTCTCCGGCCGCTCAGCGGATCGATTGCGCTCGAATTGTGCTCTGATGAGCCCGTTCACGCCCGAGAGCCGCCGGCGTCAGGCGAAGTCGAGCTCGGGTTCATCGAGCGGTCGCGCGGGTTCGATCGGGGGCGCACGGGTCGGCAGGCCGACCGAGCTCAGAATGCGCA
>CAZFNT010000464.1:0-3800 GCA_964520315.1 uncultured Gemmatimonadota bacterium | reverse complement strand
ATCTGACCCAAATCTGGGCGCGATCTGACACGTTTGTTTCTTTCCGGACCCTAAGACCAACATTCGCACGGCTCGGGCACGCATTAGGTGGCGGATCCTGGTACCGAAAAGCCAGGCTTCGAGTGCGGCGGTTGCGAGACCCCCGCCGCGCAGCTATGTTACGAGCCGGTCGCCCGTCCACCAACTACACCGAGCTCACCATGTGCCACCAAGCCCCGCCGGCCGATCGGATCCTCGCCCGCTCCATCATATTGGCCATTCTGATCGTCGTTTGGATCGCGCCGCGCCCGGCCGCGGCCGCCGACGTGGCTCTGGGAGGTGGCCAGAACGGCCGGCAGATCTTGCTCTTTGGCCATATCGACTCCGATCTTGCGCGCGATGTCGTTGAGCAGCTTCTGGCCTTCGATGCCGCGGGAAGGGGCGAGATCGACCTCTTGATCAACTCCACCGGCGGGTCCATAGGAGATGCGCGCTCGATCTTGAGCGTCTTCCATCTCGTCGAGTCGCCGGTGAACACCGTCTGCATCGGCTATGCGTGGTCGAGCGCTTCGACCATCCTCGCCGGCGGAACGGGCGCCCGACAGGCATTCGAGCATGCGTCGGTGATGATTCACGAGCTATCGTGGGAAGATTCCGGTCCGATCACCGCGCTCGAGGCCACAGCGAAGCAGGGGCGTAGAGACAACGATATCGAAGTGGAGCTGCTCTCGCGGTTCACCGGTCGCGACAAGACTCTGATCGCGAAAGAGATGAAAGAGGATCACTTTCTGAGCGCGGAGGAGGCGCGGGAGTACGGCATGATCGATACGGTGTTGCCGATTCCGCCGCGCCGACGCTGAGAGCCCGCGATGCCTCAAGCCTACGAGGCAGTGATCGGTCTCGAGATCCACTGCCAGCTCGCGACGAAATCGAAGCTCTTCTGTGCTTGCTCAACGCGCTTCGGTGCTCCCCCGAACACTCAAGTCTGCCCAGTCTGCCTCGGCCACCCCGGCGCGTTGCCTGTCGCTAACTCCCGCGCGATCGATCTCGCGATCGCCATGACCTTGGCCGCCGCGGGGGGGGTGCGGCAGCGGTCGGAGTTCGCGCGGAAGAGCTACTTCTACCCCGACTTGCCAAAGGGGTATCAGATTAGCCAGTACGACGCTCCGATCTGTGAGGGGGGGAAGGTAGAGTTCGATCTGGAGGGCAGAGGTCATGCGGTCGCTCTTGAGCGAATCCACGTCGAAGAAGACGCGGGCAAGTCGATCCACGGCGCGGACGCCGGCGCTGATGGCGACACTTTGATCGATCTGAATCGTTGCGGCGTTCCTCTGGTCGAAATCGTGACACGGCCTATTCTTCGCAGTGCTGGAGAGGTGAGGGCTTTTCTGGTCGAACTGCGGCGGCTCGTCCGTTGGATCGGCGTAGGCGACGCGAATATGGAAGAAGGTTCGCTGCGATGCGACGCCAATGTGTCGGTGCGACCGCGAGGAAGCGACACACTCGGAACCAAGGTCGAGCTGAAGAACATGAACTCCATTCGATTTGTGGGCAAGGCGATCGACTTCGAGATCGAGCGACAAATCGCCGAGATCACCGGCGGCGGTCGAGTCGTCCAACAGACACGCCTTTTCGACGAGCGTGCGGGCCGAACCCGGCCGATGCGCTCGAAGGAAGAGGCACACGATTATCGCTACTTCCCCGACCCGGATCTTCCCCCGATCGTTCTCGCGCCGGGTCGCATCGAGCAGATCCGCGCCGCCCTTCCGGAGCTCCCCCGCGACCGGGCCAAGCGAATGGCGGCGGCCTGGAGCCTTTCCGCCGATGAGGTCGCCGTGCTCGCATCGACGCGCGATCTGGCCGACTACTTCGAAGCGATCGCGGCGAGAGGGGAAGCGATCGCGCGACGCGCGGCCGCCTGGGTGCCGAACGAGCTGCTGGCGGCGCTTCGCTCTCGCGGAGAGACGGTCGAGGCCTTTCCGGTCGGCCCCGGCGCCGCCGCTGAGCTTCTCGCCCTTGTCGAAGAGGGCGCGATTAGCGGCAAGATCGCCAAGCGGGTTTTCGCCGAGATGATCGAAAGCGCTGACTCGGCCCGTGCCGTCGTAGAGCGGCTCGCGCTCGGGCGGATCAGCGACTCAGCCGCCCTGGCGCCGATAGTCGACCGGGTGATCGCCGACAACCCCGATGTGGTGGCGAGCCTCGAGGCGGGGAAGAAGAAGTCGCTGGGGTTTCTGGTGGGGCAGATCATGAAGTCCACCCGTGGGCAGGCCGATCCCGCCTTGGTGCACAAGCTGCTCGAGGAGCGGCTCCTATGAGTGGCTCGGTCGACGCCGGGAAAGCCGCCAGCCGAAAGCACTTCTGGCTCGCCGCCGCGGCCAGCGTTGTCTTTCTCTATCTGGCTTTCGCTGACTCCTCGCTGGGCGGGATCGTGCGGTCGCTCGCCTCGGCGCGCCCACTCCCGATCGCCATCGCGATCGTCCTGGTTCTGTTCACCTCGCTGTTGCGGGGCTGGCGCTGGCAGGTTCTGCTCTCGCCTATCGAGCGCACCGGTTTCTGGCTCCCGCACGATGTATGCGCGATCGGTTTCTTGGCGAACAACGTGCTCCCCGCGCGGGCGGGTGAGGTCGTGCGGGCCGGTCTGATGGGGCGAATGGCGGGAATCAGCCGCGCCCAGGTGTTCGCCACGGTGCTCCTGGAGCGTTTGTGCGACCTCGTCGGGCTGATTCTCATGCTTGCCGTTGTCCCCTGGCTGGCGCCCCAGGCACTAGGCGGGCTGACCCGCTGGAACGCCGCTCTACTGAGCGTGGCGACCGTCGTGCTTTTTGCGGCGGGGCTGTGGCTCACCCATCGCCTTCTCGCGTCCGACGCGGTGCGTCGCCGAGTCACCCGAATGGGAGGCGCTCTCGGGCACGTCATGCAGGGTTTGATAGCGGGGTTTCGGTCCGGCGCTTCGCCGGTGATCGTCGTCGTGGCGGTCGCTCAGACGATCGGCGTCTGGTTTCTGGTAGGGCTCACCTTCCATGCGATCGCTCTCGCCTACGATCTACCTCTGGTCGGGCCGGCCAGAGGGCTTCCCTCCGCACTGGCTCTCTCGGCGATAACCGGCGCGGGCTCGTTGATCCCCTCGCTCCCGGGCCAGGTCGGCACCTTTCATTTCTTCGCCAAGCAGGGGCTCGAGCTGGTCTCGGCCAATGGCGGCACCGTCGACCCGGTTCTGGCCGACACCTATGCTGTTGCGTCGCACGGGCTTCAGTACCTCACAGTCAACGCCGTCGGAGTCGCGGCCCTGCTTCACAGGGGGTTGCGCGTCGGGCGGCCATCGGAGTGGTTGCGGATCGAGCGGTAGGCGTTCACAATCGCCCACCGATTGGCGCAGAATCCGGGCCGGCCATGCGATTAGTATTCGAGAGAGAGGAAAGCTGCCAATGGGGCGAAATCTGGAGCGGCTGACGATCGATCGAGGGCACCCCGCGCGCGAGACCATTGCTCGCGCCGTCGAGGTTCTGCGCGCGGGCGGAATCGTGGCCTTTCCCACCGACACGGTCTTCGGGTTGGCGGCGCCCGCCACCGACGAAGGGGCGCGAGCGCTCGCCGAGGTCAAGGGACGCATGGGCGACAAGAGATTCCTGATCGCCCTGCTCGACGTGCCGCGGCTGGGCCAATGGATCGAGCCGGTCGCCCCCCATGTTCAGAAGGCCATATCGATCCTATGGCCTCAGAAGGTCTCGCTGCTCCTCCCCGCGGGGCCGGCGGTCGGCCAAGAGCTCCGTGATCCTCGTGATCGCGTCGGGCTTCGCCGAGCGGCCGACGCAACGACCCGC
>CAZFNT010000463.1:0-3806 GCA_964520315.1 uncultured Gemmatimonadota bacterium | reverse complement strand
GTTGCGACGCAAATACGGGCGCTGAGGCGACGCCACGCCTTCCATGCTACGGGTCACCGCGAGCTTCGAACGCAACCTCGAGTCGATTCGGTCGTTCCTAGAAGAAGAGGATCCGCCGCGAGAGTTCGGTGCTTCGCTCGACCAGCTCTTCGATTCGATCATTCCCAACCTGGAGCGCTTCCCACAATTGGGCGTGGACTTCATGGCTCGCGTGGGCGATTCCGTCGAAACCCGCGAGCTCCACGATCGACTCTCGAGGCGCCTGAAGCCAAGCGAGGAGATGCGTGAGTACATCACCGAGGAGTACATCGTTCTCTACCTGCTGCGAGGCGCGGAGATTCTGCTGCTGGCCATCAAGCACCACAGGCAGCTCTCCCTCGACCTGACGAAGTTCTACTGAGCTGGCCCTAAGGGACTGTCCCCGCTGCTCCGCGCTGGACTAGCATCTCGCCAGGAGCCGGCCCGTTGGCGGCGGATCGGTTCCCCATCGTGCAGGAGGCCCCGAATGAGCGAGTACATCGACGAAGTAAGCGGCAGGGTCAAGGAGCGGTTCAGCTCTTCCGGGCGCTTGCTCAGCTTCCAGGACTATCTCGACGCCGTCGAGGAGGCGCCCTACGCGCACCTGCGCTCAGCGGCCCAGTACTGCGCCGACATGTTCGATCACTTCGGTCGCTACAGCGTGCGGCGGATCGGAGAGTCGCTCTATCGTTTCCGGATCTTCGACGCGCCTTACGGGGGTGAACCGGTCTTCGGGCAAGAGAAGGTGCAAGCTGAGCTCCACCGGTGCCTGCAGGCATTCGCCGAGGATGGTCGTCCCGACAAGCTGATCGTGTTGACCGGGCCGAACGGATCATCGAAGAGCTCTCTGGTCGATCTGATTTTTCGGGGGATGGAGACCTATTCACATGCCCCTCAGGGCGCGCTCTACCGTTTCAATTGGATCTTTCCAAACCGCAAGATCGTCGGGGAGTCGATCGGGTTCGGCGCTGGTGCCGGAGCAGGGAGCAGCGCCTCGTTCGCGCATCTCGGACAGAAGGAGATTCAAGCGAAGCTGGTCTGCGAGCTCAAGGACCATCCGATCTTGCTCCTGCCGAAGCCGGCGAGGGAGGAGCTGATCGAGCGTTTCGAAGCGGCCGGATCGGCGACGCGTAGCTTGCGTTTCGTCCTCGAAGACGAGCTTTGCGCCAAGTGCCGCGGGATCTACGATGCGTTGCTCGACGATTACTCGGGCGATTGGGCCAGAGTCGTTCAGCACGTGCAGGTTCAACGCTTCGCGATCAGTCGTCGCTACCGCGTTGGTGCGATCACGATCGAGCCTCAGGGCAATGTCGATGCGAGCGCGAAACAGGTGACCGCCGACCGGAGCCTCTCCAATCTCCCGCCCAGTCTTCAGAGCCTCAACCTGATCGAGCCTTCAGGCGACTTGATCGATGCCAACGGCGGCGCGATCGAGTATTCCGATCTGCTCAAGCGCTCGGTCGAAGCGAACAAGTACCTCCTCACAACATGCGAAAAGAGAACGATTTCACTGCCAGGCTTCATGGCTTACCTGAATCTGGTCATGTTCGCGACCACCAACGAAAAGCAGCTCGATCAGTTCAAGCAGGATCGCGTCTTCACATCGTTCAAGGGGCGGATGGAGCTGATCCCCACACCCTATCTGTTGGAGCTTTCGCAGGAGCAGCAGATCTACGATCGCATGCTGGACCGGATGCGGCAGCGGCGTCACATAGCTCCCGGTACCGGTCGCGCGGCCGCCCTCTGGGCCGTGCTCACGCGGCTCAATCGACCGGTTCCTGATCGCTACGAGACCTCGCAGAAAGGGGGGATCGCCAAGCTCTCGCCGCTCGAGAAGGCAGAGCTCTACGAATCAGCTCAGGCGCCGCGCCGCCTTCCCGCCGACGCTCGGCGCAAGCTGGTCGCCACCCTGCCCATGCTGCGGGAGGAGTACGATGGAACGGTCCATTACGAGGGTCGCTACGGGATCTCGCCCCGCGAAGTGCGGGCCGTTCTCGTCGAAGCGGCGGCCAGCCCCAACCGCCCTTGCATCGGCCCCGAAGCGGTTCTGGAACAGATCGAGGCGCTGGTCAAGAACAAGACCCTGTACGACTTCCTTCAGATCGAGGCCAGCGGGGGCTATCACGATGTCGAGGAGTTCGTTCGCTGCACCCGGCGCGACGCGCTGGAGCGGGTCGACGAGGATCTGACCGACGCGGTCGGGCTGGTCAGCGAAGAGGAGTACGACCGTCGCTTCGATCGCTACTTCGATCATATCAAGGCTCAGCTCCGCAACGAAAAGGTCCCCAATCCGACTACCGGCCAGCTAGAGGATCCCGACGAGGCGCTGATGGAGGGGATGGAGGAGCTCTTCGATCTTTCTGCCGAGAGCAAGGCCGCCGCGATCCGCCGCGACCATCTGCTCCGTATCGGCGGCTGGGCGCATGAGCATGCAAAGCTCGAGGTATCAAAGCATTATAGAGAGATCTTCGAGGATCTCTTCGGCAACATGAAGCGGAAGATCCGCGACGCGAACAAGGAGCTGGTCGGCCGACTGAGGGCCAACATGCTCAAACTCGGCACCGACGAGGAGAATGCGCTCTCGGCCGACGAGAAGGCAAAGGCAGACGATGCGCTCCGATTCCTCGTCGAAGAGAGGGGCTACTGCGATGTCTGCGCCAAGGCGGGCATCGTGTTTCTGTTCAAGCACGAGTCGGAGCTGGCCGGGAAGGCGAAGAGCTAGCTCCCACTGGGGGTCGGCGCTACGATATCCGCGCTAAAGACCGGCAACGCAGACAAGCGAAAGGACCCTTCGTGCCCAAGCAAGCCAAGCTCGACAAGCTCGACAAGCTCGACAAGCTCGAAGAGATGAACGCGCTCGCCACGCAGGGCGGGGGGGAAGCGCGGATCGCACGCCAGCACGATGCGGGCAAGCTGACCGCACGCGAACGCATCGACTTGCTCCTGGATCCCGGCAGCTTCTGTGAGATCGACCGCTTCGTTACGCACCGCTGCACCGACTTTGGCATGGAGAAGAAGAAGTTCATCGGCGACGGCGTCGTCACCGGCTACGGGGCGATCGACGGCCGGCAGGTATTCATCTTCTCGCACGACTTCACGGTGCTCGGAGGTTCCCTCTCGCTCGCATTCGCCGAGAAGATCTGCAAGGTCATGGATCTCGCCCTGAAGACGGGGACCCCGATGATCGGGCTCAACGATTCCGGTGGAGCGAGGATCCAGGAAGGGGTCGACAGCCTCGGGGGATACGCCGAGATCTTCTTGAGGAACACGATCACTTCGGGCGTCGTCCCTCAGATCTCGGCGGTACTCGGCCCGTGCGCGGGCGGGGCGGTCTACTCACCGGCGCTGACCGATTTCACCTTTATGGTCGACGGCACCAGCTACATGTACGTGACCGGCCCCGATGTAGTGAAGACCGTGACCCAAGAGGAAGTCACCCACGATCAGCTTGGAGGGGGGAAGACACACACGCGCACCAGCGGCGTGGCCCATTTCTTGAGCGCGAGCGATGCCGAATGCCTGGGAGAAGTCCGGCGGCTGATGAGTTTTCTGCCCTCCAACAACGCCGAGCGCCCGCCGGTGCGCGAGAGCGCCGATCCCCCCGTGAATGCGGGGAGCGAGCTCGCCGGGCTGCTGCCGGATGCTCCGAATCTGCCTTACGACATCAAAGACGTCGTGCTGAGGGTGATCGACGGGGGGGATCTCATGGAGGTGCAGCCCAGCTTCGCCGCCAATATCGTCGTCGGTTTCGCCCGAATGGGGGGGGAGCCGGTAGGCATCATTGCCAA
>CAZFNT010000462.1:0-3813 GCA_964520315.1 uncultured Gemmatimonadota bacterium | reverse complement strand
CGTTGGTTCTCGACAGGAAGCGGTCGCCTGAGCGCTCGATCACGATCAGCTCCTGTTTGTCGGCGGGCCCCACCGGGCAGACGAGGCGACCGCCCTCGGCCAGTTGAGAGAGCAGACCCTCGGGCAAGCGCGGAGCACCGGCCGTCACCAGAATGCGGTCGAAGGACGCCGCCTCGCGCCAGCCGATCGCGCCGTCTCCCCTGCGAAAGAGCACGTTGCGATATCCGAGGGCATGCAGCAGCTCCTTCGCCCTCGTCGCCAGCGCCTCGATCACCTCGATCGTGAATACCCATGCCGCTAGCTCGGCCAGAAGCGCGGTTTGATAGCCGGAACCAGTGCCGACCTCGAGGATGCGGCTTCGTGGGGCCGGGTCGAGCAGCTCCGTCATGCGGGCCTGTGTCACCGGGCTGGAGATGGTCTGCCCCGAACCGATCGGCAACGAGCCGAGCTTGTATGCCGCGTCGGAAAGGCCCGGGTCGACGAAGCGGTGTCTAGGAAGGCGAGAGAAGACCTCGAGCAAGCGCTCGGAGCATGCTCCCTCGGCGCCGAGGCGGGAGACCATGGCGTCGCGGCGCCCCTGCCAGCCGTCGGTGGAGCCGGCTGGTCCCTTGGCCAAGGCATTTCTGTGATGATCCATAATTCGTTGAGCCACAATAAGATCGAGGCGTTGCGGAGGCTACCAGAACAGGCTCTTGGTCACAAGCCGAACGAAGTTCCAGGTGTCGCGGACGTCGTGGATATGGCTGCGTTCTCCCCCGTAGATGGTTCGGATCGGCACCGATCCGATCCTGAATCCGGCCCGAGCGGCTCGGATCAGCAGCTCCGATTCGCACTGGAACTCGCTCGTCGAGAGCTCCACGGCGCGCACGATCTCGGCGCGAATGAAGCGAAAGCCGCATTGGCTGTCTTCGATAATATGGCCGGTGCGCCAGCTCAGAATCAGCGAGGTGAGTGCGTTGCTCGCGCGCCGCTTCGCCGGCATCCCCTGTCGCGGCCGTCTACCGACGATCAGGTCGTATTCACGCAAAGCGGCCGCGTCATGAAAGAGCGGAATCTGCGAGGGATCGTGCTGCCCGTCGGCGTCGAGGGTCACGACCCCGTCGAACCCCGCCCCGATAGCGTGAGCGAAACCTGTGCGCAGAGCGGCCCCCTTGCCGCGATTGATCGCGTGCGAGATGAGCTCACATCCCGCCGCGCGAGCGACCGCCGCCGTGTCGTCGGTCGACCCATCGTCGACCACGAGCACCGGCGCCGGACATGCGGCCGCGACCCGGGCCAGCGTCGATGCCGCCTGGTAGGCCGGGATGATCGTCAGGATGCGGTGCGGATGCGTGGCGTGGTGGACCATCGTGAGGCGCGCGCAAAAGCGCCCGGTGAGCGAACCGGCTCACCGGGCGGTGGAGGATGGTCGGGGCGACTGGATTTGAACCAGCGACCACCCGCCCCCCAGACGGGTGCGCTACCGGGCTGCGCTACGCCCCGAACGGTGGATACGTTAGCGATGGAGGCGGAGCGGAGTCAACCTCAACAACCCTCGGTTCCCCGCTCCAGCATGCGGGCCAGCTCGGCAATATCGCCCCGGATCGAATCGAGCACGGCCTGAGCGCTCGAAGCCTCGGCCCAAAGACCGGCCTCGTTCGACTCTCCGACCGCCTCGAGGCGGCGGCGGGCCCCGGCGATTGTGAACCCCTCTTTGTGTAGAAGCCTGTGCACGAGAAGCACCCGTTTCAGGTCGGCGGGCTGGTAGACGCGGTTGCCCGCGCGATTCTTTCGCGGGCGCAGAAAGGGGAACTCGGTCTCCCAGAAGCGTAGGACCGATGGCTTGACTCCAACCATCTTCGCGGCCTCGCCGATCGTGTAGTACATGCGCTTCTCTGCTCGGGTGCGATGGTTCGTACTCACGGTCTCTCCTCCTCTCCCGTTCGCGGGTCGGTCTGCCCCGCCGCACCGCTTTTCGCTTCGGCGAGCCGGCTCGTGGCGCATGCCGGCCGGTAGCCCCGCTCCCGCAACTCGCTGACGAGGCCTTCGATCGACTCCCCCATCGCCGGCTGTACGCGGAGAACGAGAATCCTGGCGGCCCTGTCGACACTGGGTACCGTGACCAGGCTCACGATGTTGGCTCCATGCGCGCGAATGATCCCGGTCAGATTGTGGAGCTGCCCCGGCTCATCGTCGAGCTCGACGCTGATCCGCAGGGCGTGCTCCGCGATCCCCATCATCTGAAGGAAGACCTTGAAGATGTCGGATTCGGTGATGATGCCGACGACGCGACCCTGGTCGACAACCGGAAGTGCCCGGAGGCGGTCGACATAGAGGTGACGCGCGGCATCTTCCAGGGCCTCCCCCGGCGAGACGAAGACGACATCCCTCATCATCACGTCGCGGACCCGCCTTCGCGCCTCCTCGTCCTGGCCTCGAGCGAGAAAGCGCAGGTCCCCCTCGCTAACGATTCCGATCAGTTGGTCATCCGCCTCGACCACCGGCAGCCGTCGCACCCTTTTTCGATGCATGAGATCAAGTGCGTGGGAGCAGAGCGCGTCGGGCTCTACACAGACAGGATTGGGAGTCATGCGATCGCGAACGCGCATCAGTGTAATCCAGTGGTCCTTACACGAGACCTCGAGATTGGCTCGAGAGCAGGAAGCTCGTTGCCAGTCTACCTTTACGCACCCTAGCAATGCACGCTCCGGGTGTCAATCGGTCGCCAGCAGACCGATGAAGGCCTGGCAAGGACCGCGAATCGCTTGACATCTCTACTCCCCAAGCTCTTGACTTCCATGTTCGGTGTTGAAAGGACTCACGATGCCATCTACAAGAGCGACTGGACCGAAGAGCGTGCCCAAGCCCACGCTTTGGGCCCGCCGCGACTTCCTCAACTTCGCAGGTTGGGGTGCCGTGCTCGCTAGCATCGGTGTGGGGCTGGCCGCGTTTGGGCGTTTCATGTTCCCACGGGTGCTCTTCGAACCATCGCAGGTGTTCAAGGCGGGGCTTCCCACGGAGTATCCGATCGGAGAAGTGGACACCCGCTGGGTCGATTCGCAGCGAGTCTGGATCGTGCGGGAAGTGAAAGGCTTCTACGCCGTTTTCGCCAAATGCACGCACCTCGGTTGCACGCCTCGCTGGCTCGGACCGGAGGACAAGTTCAAATGCCCCTGCCACGGAAGTGGCTTTCGCCGCTCCGGAGTGAACTTCGAGGGTCCTGCCCCGCGGCCTCTTGACCGACTCAAGCTCGTCCTCGGCGGCGACGGGCAGTTGGTCATCGACAAGTCGGTGAGCTTTCGCTTCGAGAAGGGTGAGTGGGACAAGCCCGGTTCCTATCTCTACTACAGTTGAGCCCCACATGAGCCGCACCTCATGGGTCTGCGATGCGTGACGAACGGAGAGTTTTCCCTTGGCGCCCAAGACAAGAAAGAGCCTGAGCGAGTCGTTCGTCGAGTCGCAGCTGTGGCGGTCGATCTTCCGGCACGGATACGCCGACAATTCGCGCAATCGAGCGTTGGGCGTGCTGAGCAATGTCTGGCTGCATCTGCACCCGGTGCGACTCCCCCTTCACGCGGTGCGGGTCCGCTACACCTGGTGCATGGGCGGAATCACGTTTCTGATGTATCTCATCACGGTCGTGACCGGCGTGGTGCTGATGTTCTACTACCGGCCGGTGGGTGAGTACGCCTACGCGGACATCAAGTACCTCCAGCACGACGTGCCCTTCGGCATGATCATGAGGAACATGCACCGCTGGGCTGCGCACGCGATGGTCATCGCGGTCTGGCTGCACATGTTCCGGGTCTTTCTGACCGGCTCGTACAAGCCGCC
>CAZFNT010000461.1:0-3830 GCA_964520315.1 uncultured Gemmatimonadota bacterium | reverse complement strand
GTGGACGATTTTTCGGTTTTGATCGCCGACTCGGCGCGGAGCTTGCAGATGGCAACTTCTCACCCTTCCATCACCTGGAGTTAGAACGTGAGCCGGAGTTCTCGGGTCTGGAGTCGACCCTCGCTGGATCAATTACTGGCAGCGGCAACGCTTCTGGTAGCTCTCTGGGGCTGTGGCGACGCGCCGCCTCCGCCTTTCGATTCAGCACGCGCCCTCGAATGGGTCGATCGCCAGGTGGCCCACGGTCCACGCATACCGGGCACCCCCGCCCACGCAGCTTGTGCGCGCGAGATCGAGCAAACGCTTCGCGGCTTGGCCGACGACGTCCGCCTCCACCAGGCGGAAATGCGCGGAGTGGCGCTGACCAACCTGATCGCCTCGTTCCGTCCCGACGCCGACGAGCGGGTTTTCCTGATGGCGCATTGGGACACGCGACCGAGAGCGGACGAGGATCCGGACCCGACCCGAAGAGACGAGCCCGTGCCCGGTGCCAACGATGGTGCTTCCGGAACGGCTGTGCTGCTGGAGATCGCGCGTGTGCTGGCCGACACGCCGCCGCCCCGCGGAGTCGACCTCTTCTTCGTCGACGGGGAGGACGGAGGCGAGCACGGGAACCCGAGCTCCTGGTGCCTGGGCAGCCGCGCGCTCGCGTCGGCCTTGGTAGGTTACCGGCCACGGATGGGGATCTTGGTCGACATGGTGGGCGATGCCGATCTGCGACTCCCCATGGAGCAGCATTCGCTGGCCTACGCGGGCAAACAGACCCGTTGGGTCTGGTCGATCGCCGCCGAGTTGGGGGAATCGGCTTTCGTCGAGCTCCCCGGGCCGGCCGTAACAGATGATCATCTTCCCTTTCTGGAGCGGGGAATCCCCACGGTCGACATTATCGACCTGGACTACGCGTACTGGCACACGGTCTCCGACACTCCAGACAAGGTGAGCGCGGAGTCGCTTGAATCGGTCGGCCATGTGTTGCTAGCAGCGCTTTTTGCTCAGGATCTGCCGAAGTGAATCTCAACCACGCCGGCCGCTTCATCCGAGAGCTGGCGACACTCTCGACGGCCGAGCGGCGGATTGCATGGGTCTTCTTCGTCGTCGCCGGCGGCGGACGATTGCTGCCCATGGCGCCGCCGGTCGAGTTGAAAGACCGATCGGGCTCCGCGGCAGCGATCGCCGAAGCCCCACGCACCAAGGCGGAGCGCTTGGCGGCTCTGGAAGAACCTCTGCGCATCAACCACGCGAGCAAGGAAGAGCTCCAGATCCTGCCCGGTGTGGGCGAGACGATCGCGGCGCGGATCATCGAGCTTCGAAGAGAAAGGGGCGGGTTCGAAGCGCTGGAGGAGCTCATGGATGTCAAGGGGATCGGAGAGAAGCGCTTCGAGAGAATTCGCCCCTACATCGTTTGGGCGACCGAGGCGGCGCCGGCGCTACAGCCCGGTGAAATCGAACCGATCTCTACCGAGGAGGAACCACCCCAACCCCCCTGAGCCCGTGAGCCCACCCTCCACGACTCCCGCCCTCGCCCCGCAGACCATGGCTTCGGTGCTCGATGCCTTGGGCGCCGGTCTGCTGATCGTGTCGGTCGATCTCGAGATCGAGTATGCGAATCCCGCGGCCGAGCAGGTTTTCGGCCGCGCGCTGACAGGCGAATCGCTCGACTCGCTGCTCGACGATTCCGCTCACGCCTTCGGCATGGACGTCAGGCGAGCCATCCGCGCGGGCATTCCGATCGATCGCGGCGAAGTGTCGATCCAGAGCGAAGATGCGAGCGAGCGAGTCATCGGCTACTCGGTCCACCCCAGAGCAGAGGGCGAGGGAGGGGGGACGGTGCTCTGCAAAGACATCACCGCGATCAAAGAGCTTCAATCGCTCCTCGACGAGTCCGAGACATTCGCGCTGATCGCCGAGGCGGCCGGGGCGATCGCCCACGAGATCCGCAATCCACTCGCGATCGTCACCGCCTATCTCGACTTGATCGGCGAGAGCGTGGCCATCGACGACGAGGCCCGATCGCTGATGGGGCGCGTCTACGCCGAGTCTGAGAGGATAACCAGGGTCCTTCAGGCATTTCAGGAGTTCGCCTCGGGCGCGCCGACCCGCAGAGTTCGAATCCGCCCGGAGGAGCTCTGCCGGCAAGCGATCGATGTCGTGGCCGCCGACGACGCGGAGATGCCCTCTATGCGATTCGAGACGGAGGATTCGGGTCCGATCTGGGTCGGCCCGGATGCCATGCGACGCGCGATCGTCAATCTTCTCCGCAACGCCCGAGAGGCGATGAAAAGCGGAGGCGAGATCGCGATTCGCATCACCTCGACTCCCGAGAGCGCTCGGATCCGCATCGCCGACACGGGCCCGGGAATCCCGAACGAGATTCGCCAAAAGGTTTTTCGCCCCTTCTTCACCACCCGCGCCGGGCACGCCGGGTTGGGACTCGCCGTAGTCCGGCGGGTCGTGGAGCAACACGAGGGGCGTCTGGAGCTTCTCAGCGGCGAGCGAAAGGGCACGACTGTTGTGATCGAGCTGCCGCGGGCATCTCAAGTCGGCTCCATTCGCACCGATGATTGAGCAAGGGGGACATTCCCGTCCCACGCGCTGAGATCCGAGGAGGATGACGGCAGTGCAGAAGAAAGTCCTGATCGTCGACGACGAAGAGAACGTCTGTGACGTAGTGGCTCGTCTATTGAAACGGGATGACATCAAGGTGCTGCAATCGTTCTCCGTCGGAGGCGCCATCGAGATCATCGACCGCGAGACCCTCGACTGCGTCATTACCGACATCCGCATGCCCAGCGGATCGGGCATCGACGTACTGGAGCACATCCGATCGACCGATCCTCAGCTTCCGGTGGTCTTGCTGACCGCCCAGGCCTCTCTGCAGTCGGCGGTCGATGCCGTCAACAAGGGCGCGTTCCACTTCCTCCACAAACCCTTTCGGAGCGAACAACTCCGCACGATCGTGTCGAACGCGATCGAGATGCGTCGCGCGCGACGCGAGAACGCATTCCTGCGGCGTGAGCTGAGGAAGAAGGCGCCAACGCGGCGGATCATCGGAAATTCCCCCGAGCTCCAGGAGGTGCTTCGGCTCGCCGAGAGAGTCGCCGGCTCCGATTGCACCGTGCTGATCACCGGCGAGAGCGGCACGGGAAAAGAGCTCTTCGCTCGCTTCATCCACCAGCGCAGCCGAAGAGACGAGCGCCCCTTCGTTTCCATAAACTGCGGGGCGCTACCCGAGAATCTGCTGGAGTCGGAGCTCTTCGGTCACTTGAGAGGCTCGTTCACGAGCGCGCACCGCAACAAAGAGGGGCTTTTTCAGGTAGCCAATGGAGGCACCCTCTTTCTCGACGAGATTGGTGAAACGACGCCCGCCATCCAGGTGAAGCTCCTGCGGGCTCTCCAGGAGCGCGAGGTTCTGCCGATCGGCGGCACCCAACCGATTCCGATCGACGTGCGGGTTCTGGCGGCGACCAACTCGAATCTGGAGCAACGGGTTTCCCTCAATCAGTTCCGGGCCGACCTCTTCTACCGGCTCAACGTCGTGCCGCTGCATATCCCACCGCTACGCCAGCGTGCGGACGATATTCCGGTCCTGGTCGAACACTTCCTGCGCAAGGCCTGCGAAGGCGAGGGAATCCCCCTCAAGCGCTTCGAGAAAGAAGCTCGCGAACATCTGAAGCGGCATGGGTGGCCGGGAAATGTGCGCGAGCTCGAGAATATCGTCGAGAGGGCCGTGGTCCTCGTCGACGAAGAGTTGATTACCATGGACGCGCTGCCTGCGGCGGTGCGGACCGGCACCGCCAGCTACCCGAGCGAGGGGTTGATGGGAGGGCGAC
>CAZFNT010000460.1:0-3846 GCA_964520315.1 uncultured Gemmatimonadota bacterium | reverse complement strand
CCCGATCACCGGCGAAGGCTCCGGTCTCGAGGTCGGGCGCGCGGCGATCGAAGAGATCTCGGTGCTCCAGGGTGGCTTCGACGCGGAGTACGGCGAAGCCCAGTCGGCGATCATCAAGGTGGTCACCAAGGAGGGCACACCCGAATGGGGCGGCTCCCTCCGCTTCAAGACCGACAACCTCACCCCCGAGGAGTACAGCCTCAACTCCGATTTCGCCGAGTTCTCTCTGCAGGGGCCCGAGCCGATCAGCTCCTACCTTCTTCCGGTGCTCGGACTGAATCTCCCCGGCGACCAGGTCTCTTGGATCTTCACTGCAACCGGTGATATCACCGATACGCACACCCCCTTCGATCGCAAGCCGAACGAGACGACCAGTCTCCTCGGTTTCGACCTCGACACCCGCTACCGGAACAATCTCTCTCTTCTCTCGAAGTGGGTCTGGAAGCTCGGTAGCTCCGACAAGCTGACTTTCAGTGTCCAAAACTCGTGGGAGAAGAGGGATTATTACCAGCACGCGTTCACTCTGGTTCCAGAGCATGCGTACTGGCAAACCGACAAGAACTCCTCGTCCGCCTACGTCACGTGGAACCACCTCGTCAGCCCGCAGACCTTCTTCGAGCTGCGCGCCAGCCGAGTGCACATCCAGACGATTCAAGACGCCGGTGTGCTCCCCGACGGGTTTCCACTCGAGCCGGATCTGAGCGACCCTTCGACCGTGCCTTGGGCGGAAACCGAGTATCTGCGCTGGCTAGGTCAGCACATCAACGCCGACTATCCCGAGCCCTTCGCCGATGGTGACATTTTGGTCGATGCGAGCGAGCCATGGGATGATTTTGGCGAAGATCAGCTCCCGAACTCCTTCGATAAGGGTGAAGGCGACGGAGTCCCGAACGACTGGCCTCCAGTCGATCCGGGCGTCGATCCCCCGGAGCGTAGCGCCGGCGAAGGTGGTTTCGTCGATGTCGGCTTCGACGGTATCGCCGGCACGGGTGACTACGGTGAGGGCGACGGGAAGTTCAATTCATACAATTCCTTCCCGGAGTTCCTCCTCTTTGTTCCCGACTACAACGATATCAACCACAACGCCCGCTACGAGGTGGCCGAGCGGGATGCGGGCTTGGGAGAGTGGTTCTGGGATCGGAACAACAACGGCTACTACGATCCGCCGAACGGCATTCGCGACGAGGGCGAGGAGTACCTCGACATGGATGGCAACGGCAAGAGAAACAGCAACGACGGTTTCTACGACGCCGCCCGCCCGGAAGAGACCTTTACCGACCAGAATGGAAACGACCTTTGGGACCCGCCCGAGACCTTCGTAGATGCGAACAGCAACGGCCGTTTCGACTCGGGCGAGCCTTTCTACGATTACGGACTCGACCAGATTCCGAACACCGACGACTGGGGCGAGCGGAACGGGGTGTTCGATGTTCACCCGAACGATCCGAGCGTGCACGAGTACTTCATCGATCTGAACGGAAACGGGAACTTCGACGGAGGGGAGTCGTTCACCGACGGAGAGCAGTACGCCGAGGACTCGTTCGTCGACTCGAACAACGACGGTCGATACAACGACTACGGCGAGGAGTACACCGATGCTGACAGCAGCGGGACCTGGAACGTCGGCGAGGACTTCCAGGACTGGGCCAACGGCCTCTTCGACGAGGGTGAGCCTTTCTCGGACGTTGGAGTCGACGGGATCCCCCGCACCGGCGACGACGGCGAGGCCGATGGCCGATGGAAGAGCGGCGAGCCCTTCTACGACTCGAACGGCAACGGTCAGTACGATAGCTACACCGGTGCCCGATACGTCGATGCGAACTTCAACGGCCGGTGGGACTGGGTCGATACGAATGGGAACGGGCAGTTCGATCGCAGCGACGGTTTCGAGATCTTCTTCAGCGATATCCTGATCGATGTCGGAGTAGACGGAATAGCGAACACGCACGATCTGGGAGAGGGAAACGGTCGATACGACGGGGGTGAGCCTTTCTTCGATGTGATCGGGGATGGGGAGTGGGACCGGGCGGACACATTCGTCGATCGTACCGATGACGGTACATACAACGGCGGTGAGCCTTTCGATGATGCCGGCCCCGACGGCGACTTCGCCACGTATGATCCGGGGCAGTGGAACGGTGTCTACGATGTCGGCGAGCCCTACGTGGACCAAGACGGCAACGGCACCTACACCTACGCCACCGCCGGAAACGGCAGGTGGGATCTTGGCGAGCCGTACCAGGACCGCGATGGCGACGGAGAGTACGACGCTCCCAACGGCCGATGGGATCACGGCGAGCCTTTCGTCGACGCCAACTTCAACGGCACATGGGACGAGGAGTATGTCGGCGCCTTCCGGCAGCACAGCCCCTACGAAAAGACCGAGTCGACCCAGTACACGATTCGAGCTTCACTGGAGAGTCAGGCGACCGAGCACCATCAAGTGAAGGCCGGAGCAGAATTCCGCCAGCACTTCCTGGAGCAGCAGCGGATTAGCTACCCTTACTTCCGATTCATCCCCGCCGAGAACAGCGTCGAGGCGACCGGGCTCTGGCAGGAGCGAGGGATCTTCCGCAACTTCTGGGATGCTCCACCCCTTGAGGGCGCCGTTTGGCTCCAGGATCAGTTCGAGTGGGAAGATCTCATTATCAAGTCCGGCATTCGCTACGACTTCTGGATCGTACGAGGGATCTTCGGCGATGGTGGAACGGTTCCGGACACTCTGCGAAAGACACTCGAGAACAAGGTGTCGCCGCGTCTCGGTGTGAGCTATCCGATCTCAGAGCGCGACAAGATGTACTTCTCCTACGGGCACTTCTCGCAGGTTCCCGAGCTCTCGTCGATCTACAACTCGAACGAGCAGGGAGCGTCGGCCTTGGCGCTCAAGGGGAACTACGAGCTGCGCTCACCCAAGACGGTCGCCTACGAGTTCGGAATCGATCACGCCTTCTCCGACGACGTGAAGGTCGACGTGAAGGCATTCTTCAAAGACCTCCGTGATCTGATCCAGGCGACGAGGACCTTGAACGAGGCGACCGGCCGACCCGAGTGGGTGTATCAGAACTCCGACTACGGAAGTGCCAGAGGGATCGAGGTCGTTCTCGACAAGCGCTACGCCAACTACACCAGCGGCAACCTCTCGTACACCTACCAATTCGCCAGCGGGAAGAACTCCGATGCCTTCGAGGGCTACGGAGCGACCGCAACGACGCCGCGTGAGTTCCCGCTCGACTTCGACCAGAGGCATGCACTCTCCACGAACATCGACTTCCGCGTGCAGAAGGATCAGCACCCGACGATCGCGGGATTCAAGCTCCCCGATAATTGGGGGATCAACCTCTTGTGGCAGCTCGGGAGTGGGTTCCCCTACACTCCTCAGCTCTTCGGGCGCGAGGTGGGCGCCAAGAACTCGGCGCGAATGCCGTGGACCAGCACGGTCGACGTGATCGTCGATAAGGGCTTCGAGCTGGCCGGGCTGCGCTACAACGTGTTCGCGGAGGTGTCCAACCTCCTCGGCCGAGACAATGTGCTCTTCATCGATCCGGAGTATGGAACATGGTTCGGCGACAACAGGGCGATCAACAGAAACCCGGCTCGGATCTCGCCAGGGCGGCAGATCGAGGTGGGGCTCGATGTCGGATTCTAGGAAAGTGTCGCACCTCAGACCGACTTCAAACGACTCGGCGACGGCCCTGTCGGCACTCGGAAGAGCGAGGACCGAGGCACGGAGGATGCAGATGAGTATGCGCATGTGGAGGGCAGCCGCCGCGGCGGCCTTGATCACTCTGGGGCCGGTCGGCGCGACGCACGCGATGCAGACCAGCAGCGCGACGACGAAGAGGAGCA
>CAZFNT010000459.1:0-3867 GCA_964520315.1 uncultured Gemmatimonadota bacterium | reverse complement strand
TCGTGATCGCGAAGTACCTGGAAACCTCTCCAGAAGGTCGAACATGAGCGCGCTGGGGCTGATTCTGCTCTTCGCGGGCGCGGGCTTCGTGCTGATCGGCAGCATCGGCGTGATTCGCCTGCCCGACTTCTACACGCGTGCTCACGCGGCCAGCAAGCCCGACACCCTCGGTCTCATGCTCAGCATGACCGGTCTGGCGATCATTCAGGGTGGCGATCTGAACAGCATCAAACTCTTGCTGATCGTCGCGTTCGTTGCCATCGCCAACCCGGCGGCGACACATGCGCTGGGGCGTTCGGCAGTGCGAAGCGGCCTCGACCCGTGGACGGCCGAGCGAGGGGCGAAGCGATGATCACTCAGATCTGCGGGCTTTTGTTCGTGCTCGCCATCGTGGCGGCGATCGTTGCTCTGAACGCGAAAGACCTGCTGGCCGCTGCTGCTTCGTTATCGGTCTTCAGCTTCTTGACCGCACTGCTCTATATCGCTCTTGGAGCCGTCGATGTCGGATTCAACGAGGCGGTGCTCGGCGCGGGCGTCACCGGAGTGCTCTTCGTCGTCACGGTCTTTCACACCCAGCGGAGGTCGGCGGATTGAAGCAGGTCTCGGTCCTCGTGCTGATCTTGCTGGGGGTGATGCTCTTGGCGGCAGGAGACGGGCTGCCGCTCTTCGGTGACCCCCACTCGCCGGCATCTGAGCATGTCTCGGATCACTACATCGAGCACGCCTATCACGACGCGCACACACCGAACTTCGTCACGGTGATGATCGCGGACTACAGGAGCTTCGATACACTTGGCGAGACGATGGTGGTCTTCGCAGCCGGGATGGCGTGTCTGCTTCTGCTGCGCGGCCATGTTCGCCGGCGGGCGGGCACCGTGCTCCCGCGCATCGTGCACCGAGACGATAGCGTCATCACCGATCTGGTCACCCGTGCGATGGTTCCAGTGATCCAGATCTTCGCCCTTTATGTGATCTTCCATGGGCACTACAGCCCGGGCGGGGGCTTTCAGGGGGGTGCCCTTCTCGCCGGCAGCGTGCTTCTCGTTCGTGTCGTTCTCGGGCAGGATCGCTCCGACCCGATCTTCCCGGTTTCGTGGGGCACACCCCTCGGCGTTCTGGGGCTCGCCATCTTCCTCGGTGTTGGCCTGGTTGCTCTCGCCTTCGGCGGAGCGGAGCTGCAGTACGATCATCTCCCTCTTGGTCTCGAGCCAGACATGTTGCGCAATTGGGGAATCCTCATCGCGGAGATCGGCGTGGCATTCGCGGTAATGGGAACGCTGGTCTCGATCTTCGACGACTTGTCGGGAGAGAGCGGAGAGGTGGCCTGATGATCGATCTCTTCGTGGGGCGCTGGCCCTATGTGTTGACCATCGCGTTGATGCTCATCGGCCTCTACGGAATGTTGGTCAAAGAGAACTTCCTGAAGAAGCTGATCGGCATGAACATTTTTCAAGGCGCGATCATCCTCTTCTTCATCGTGCACGCCTTCAAGTGGGGCGCGACGGTTCCGGTGTACGACCATCATCTCGGTGATGCGGTCGAAGCGTACATCAATCCGATCCCTCATGGGCTGATGCTCACCGCGATCGTCGTGTCGGTCGCGACAACCGGTGTGGGGCTGGCGCTTCTGGTTCGTATCTATCGCGCCTTCGGCACGCTGGAAGAGCCACTGGTGCTCGAACGGATGCAATCGAGGAAGCGATCGTGATCGAGAGCACTTTACCGATCGGCGTACCGCTTCTGCTCTTGGGTGGTGCCATCGTTACCGTAGGCGCGGGACTCCTACGCAGAAGTGCTGCGTGGCCCATCACTCTCGTTGTGCTTTTGCTCTCTTCGGTCGTCTCGGTGCGGCAGCTTCTCGTAGTGCTTGCCGAGGGGCCGCTCACACATCGTCTCGGCGGTTGGCCACCGCCCATCGGAATCGAGTTCGCGGTAGACGGCTTGAGTGCTTTCGTTACCACCGTCGTGGTGATCATCGCCTTGCTCGTTCTCCTCTACGCGAAAGACGCCGTGCGCAGAGAGACTCCAGATGAAGAAGTGCCATTCCTCGCCCTGCTGCAAGTGTTGCTGTTGGGACTGACCGGCATGGTCCTCACCGGCGATCTCTTCAATCTCTACGTCTTCTTCGAAATCAGCTCTCTGGCCGGCTACTCGCTAGTCGGGCTAGGGAGCCGCGAGGCTCCTGTTTCGGCTTTCCGATACTTGTTGCTCGGGAGCCTCGGGGCATCGTTCTACTTGATGGGAGTCGGCTACCTCTACGTGCTAACCGGCAGCCTGAACATGGCCGATGTCGCCTCGATCCTGCCGGGCCTGATCGGGAATCCGGCGCTGACCATCGCAATCACGATGATGGTGGCGGGATTGGGGCTGAAGATGGCGCTCTTCCCCCTTCACGGCTGGCTTCCCGACGCTTACACCCATGCGTCGAGCACGGCCACGGCGGTGATCGCCCCGATCATGACCAAGGTCTCGGCGTACGTTCTGATTCGCGTGCTCTTCTTCGTGTGCGATCCCGCCCTGCGCGCGGCTATACCGGTGGGCCCGACCGTCGCCTGGCTTGCGGCCGTCGGAATCGTAGTCGGCTCGGTGATGGCGATCGCCCAATCCGACGTAAAGCGCATGCTCGCGTACAGCTCCGTCGCACAGGTTGCCTATATCGGGGTCGGAATCGGGCTCGGAACACCGCTAGCTCTCGTTGGAGCGACACTTCATATTCTTAACCACGCCACGATGAAATCGTGTCTTTTCCTGGTCTCCGGCAGCGTGGAGCTACAAACCGGGCGCCGTTCTCTACACTCCTACGAAGGTCTCGGGCGAGTTATGCCCTGGACCTTCGCCGGCTTCACGCTCGCCGCGCTGGCGATGGTGGGGATCCCGCCCACCGCCGGCTTCTTCAGCAAATGGTATCTGGTGCTCGGCGGTATCGAGGCGGGGCAGTGGCCGATCGTGCTCATCCTCGTAGCGTCGAGCCTGCTCACGGCGGGCTACTTCTTTCGGCTGCTCGAGAAGGTCTACGCCAATCCCTCGCCCTCGCTCAAAGCGTGCGACCCCGGGATGCTCGCTCGAGTTTCGATCCTCGCGCTCGGCGCCGGAGTCCTCGTTCTGGGTATCGCGAACTTCTGGTTCGTAGGCGAAGTGTTGCAGCCGGCGCTTCCGGCAACCCTCCGACTCACCGGGATGTAAGCGATGGAAGCAGCCACCGACAGCATTCGCCCCCTCCTCGCCATCATCGTATCGATGGTGGCAATCCCGCTCATCATCGCGAGCGGCGAGAAACGCCCGAATCTGCGCGAAGCGTGGACCCTGATCGCCGCTCTGCTCAAGACGGGAATCGTCTATTCGATGCTTCCGGCGATCCTCGCCGGCCAGACTTTCACCTGCCGCATTCTGGAGATCTCACCGGGAGTGGCGCTCGAGCTCGAAGCCGATCCCCTGGGCATGATCTTCGCGATTGTTGCCAGCACCCTGTGGCTCCTGACTTCGGTCTACTCGATTGGCTATGTGCGGGGCGCGGGAGAACACAAACAGACCCGCTATTTCGCCAGCTTCGCCCTCTGTCTATCGGCCACGATCGGAATCTCCTTCGCGGCCAACCTGCTGACCTTCTTCGTGTTCTTCGAAACACTGACGCTTGCCACCTATCCTCTGGTGCTGCACAAAGAAACGAAAGAGGCCAAGGCGGGCGCGCGAAAATACCTCTGCTACACGCTTCCGGCCGGTCTCGCTCTGCTGATCGCGATCGCGATCACGTGGGGGCTTGCGGGCACCCTGGACTTCCGCGCGGGCGGCATCCTCAACAGCTCCATGGCCTCCACCGGTCAGCTTCGCATCCTCTTTGTTCTCTTCATCCTCGGCGTCGGTGTCAAG
>CAZFNT010000458.1:0-3881 GCA_964520315.1 uncultured Gemmatimonadota bacterium | reverse complement strand
CCGGCACCTTGCCCTGCTTCTCGTGCCAGGCGCGCGCATCGGCGCCCCCCCCCTCACGGGCGCGCTCGAGGCGCTCGCCCAGCTCGCCTGAAAGCTGCTCATTGTGATCGGTGTTTTGGCGGAACTCCGCGCCGGATGTCTTGATCTTGCTCTCGATGGCGTCCATGGGCGGAATTTAGCAGAAATGGTGGGCGGAACGCCGCCACACGTGGACCCCAACCCACCCCGATGCTACCTTTCGCAACCTCCTCACAATTCGATCTCGCATGACGCGAATACCGTGAGCCCAGCCCATGTCCAAAAACGATCAGATCCCCGGCTCGGTCGAGAAGCAGGAGGGCCGCAACTACGGTGCCGCCTTCTTCGTTCTCGCCGCCATACTCGCCTTTCTGAGCATCTGGTCAGTTGCCGACGAGATGTTCTCGCGACGGCCGTGGAAGGGGATCCAGGCGGAGTTCTTCGCGCTGGAGATCGCCAAGGCCGAGAGCACCCTCGAAGAGGCCGAGCAAGCGCTGCACTCGGAGCAGACCGCCGCCCGCGTCGAAGAGATCGAAAAGGCGATCGCGGGCGCCATCGACGAGCGCGGATCGGCCGAATACCGGCGCGGCGAGGATGAGGTCGGAGCCCTCTCGCTGTCGATCGAGAAGGTCGAGCGGGCCTACCAGTTCGCGAAGTCGGTCTCCGACGAGAGGTTCTACTACTACAAGCTCGCCCAGCACGAGGGACACGATTTCGGCCCAGAGAAAGCGGAACTCGACGAGATCGAGCAAGAGATGTCCCGGCTCCAGCGAGAGATCGACCAACTGAACGCCGAACGGACCGAAGTAGGGGCGCCGGTGACAGCCAATCTGGCGACCGTGGACAGCCTGGAAGGCCTGCTCCGGAAGATCCACATGCCTTTCGAGGACGCGCTACGGGCCCTTGACGGAGCGAAGGCGCCGATGCGCCAAGCGATTGCACAGCATGTACTACCCGCGTTCGAGATCAACGAGTTCGGGCAGAAAGTCGCCCGAGTCGAGCGCTGCGAGAGCTGCCATCTCGGGGTGAACAGAGAAGGATTCGAGAACGCCACCCAGCCGCACACGACCCACCCCGATCGCGAAACCCTGCTCACCGCCCATCCCCCGACCCGCTTCGGCTGCACCCCCTGCCATCAGGGCGATGGCGTCGCCCTCGACGACGTCCACGATGCACACGGGCACGATCACCACTTCGGCAAGCCGATCCTCGATTCCCCGATGATCGAATCGACCTGCGCCCGCTGCCACAACGACCAGTTCGAGTTCGAGGCCACCCCCACGCTGACCCGCGGCCGCAAGACCGTCGAGCGCCACGGCTGCACCGGCTGCCACAGAATCGAGGGCATGAGCGATCGCCGCGTCGGGCCGCCCCTCTACCATGTCGGTGACAAGGTGTTCCCGGAGTGGCTGCCGCGCTGGCTCGACGCGCCCGGAAGCTACCTCGCCAACGTCCGCATGCCGCACTTCCAGCTCGAGCCGGAGCAATCGACCGCGATCTCCGCCTATCTGCTCTCGATCTCGACCGAGTGGGACGAAACACGCTCGATCTCGATGACCGGAGCCGACGCCGAAGCAGGCCGGTGGGTCTTCGAGGAGCGAGGCTGCCAGGCTTGCCACGCGATCGACGGCGAGGGCGGCGACCACGGCCCCGACCTGTCGAAAGCGGGCGAAAAACTGGTGCCGGAATGGGTGGCCGCGTGGGTCAAAGAGCCCCGCCATTACAACCCCGAAGCCCGAATGCCATCGCTACGCCTCAGCGACGATGAAGCGCGCGACGTAGCGGCCTTCGTCACCTCTCGGGGCGCCCGGCGCTCCGACGCCACCCTGTCGAGAAAGCTGAGCGACCCCGAATCGATCGAGATGGGCGAAGAGCTGGTCGGAACGTACGGCTGCTTCGGCTGCCACCTGATCGAGGGCATGGAGACCCGCTCCCGCATCGGCGTCGAGCTAACCTCCTTCGGCTCGAAAGACGAGCACCTCCTCGACTTCGGAGACCGGACCGACGTTCCCCACCTCTGGAAGAACTGGGTCACCGAGAAGCTCAAGGACCCGCGCACCTTCAGAACCGAGCGAATCGACTCGCGCATGCCGGTCTTCCCCTTCAACGACGACGACGAGGCGATCGAATCGGTCGTCGTCTTCCTCGCCTCGCGCAAGGGTCTGCCGGCGCCTGAGGGGTATGGGCGTGAGCTCAGCGCGATCGAGACCAGGATCGAGGAGGGGCGCACCCTTCTCCGCCGCTACAACTGCCAGAGCTGCCATCTGATAGAAGGCGAAGGCGGACTCATCGGCGATTTCATCACCGAGCCGGGAATGGCCCCACCCATCCTGACCTACGAGGGGGCCAAGGTGCAGCCGGACTGGCTATTCAACTTCTTGAAGAGCCCTTACGCGATCCGACCCTGGCTCGATGCCCGCATGCCCTCGTACCAGATGCCCGACGACGAGGCCCAAGCGCTGGTCGACTACTTCATCGCGATCGAGGGGCGGGACCAATCGTACGTCTACACCAACCCCGGCGAGATCCCTGAAGAGCAGGTCGCCAGCGGCAAAGAGTGGCTCACGGCATTCAAATGCCTGCAATGCCACGTGGCCCCGGAGCTGGCTCCGAACAAGAAGCCCTCCGAAATGGCGCCGAATCTGGTCCTGGCGAAGGAGCGGCTGCAGCCGAGCTGGATCAGCGATTGGCTCTGGGATCCCCAGGGCATGATGCCGGGCACCAAGATGCCGAGCTACTTCTACTCCGACGGCGACACATTGATGGAGGAAGCGTTCACGATGATCGATCCGATCCGCGACTTCCTTCAGTGGATCGAAGATGACGACGTGGAGCGGATCCGCGGCGGCTGATCGCCCGTAGCGCCTCTTCGGCCTGAGCGCGAACAACCTCGTCTCGATCCTCCCGCGCGCCCTTCAGGGCCTCGATCGCCCTCGCATCTCCCCTGTTGCCGGCGATCACAGCGGCATTCCTGAGCAGTCCGGCGCGCTTCGACCGGGCGATCGGCGAACGGCGTCGCAGCTCGGCAATCTCGTCTTCGTTCATTCCTAGGAGGCGATACGCGCTCATCCCCCGCCAGCCAGGACGCCACGCAAAGCGCGGGTCGTCGATCGTCGTCGCGTCGCGATTCCAGGGGCACACGTCCTGGCAGTCGTCGCAACCGAAGAGCCGATTCCCCGTTCCCTCTGATGACTCGGGCGGCACCACCCCCCGGTGCTCGATCGTGGTGTAAGAGACGCAACGGCGCGAGTCGACGATCCGGGGCTCCGCGAACGCATCGGTAGGGCAAATCTCGAGACAGTCCGCGCAGCTCCCGCAGCGATCGGCATGCGGCTCGTCCGGCTCCAGCTCGAGGGTCGTGAGCACCACCGCCAGAAAGACCCAGGAGCCGAAGCGGGTCGTGATCAGGCAGCCGTTCTTGCCGATCCAGCCGATCCCGGCCCGCCACGCCCAGACCTTCTCCAACACGGGTCCGGTGTCGACATAGCCCCGAGTGCGCACTCCGGGCGCCTCCGCCGCGATCGCCGCCTCGACCCTGCGCACGCGGGGCAGTAGTAGCTCGTGGTAGTCGTCTCCCCAGGCGTAGCGCGAGATACGGAGCTCGGCGGGTGGGGGTCCCCCGGGCACATTGTAAGAAGCCGCCAGCGCCACGACCGAGCGCACACCGGGCAGCACCAGATCCGGATGAAGTCGCTTTTCGAGCCCCCGCTCGAGATAGGCCATGGCGCCGTGCATCCCCTCGGCGATCCAGCGGGCATAGCGCTCCTCGGCCCGATCCGTCACGGGCGGCGAAACGCGAGCGACACCGACCAGATCGAAGCCCGCCTCGAAGATGTTACCCTTGGGGACGCCAAACATCCCAT
>CAZFNT010000457.1:0-3882 GCA_964520315.1 uncultured Gemmatimonadota bacterium | reverse complement strand
AATTCGAGCGCAATCGATCCGATGAGCGGCCGGAGAAGCAAGAAAGAGAGGTTTCAGCGAGTTCCCGGGGGCGCGGGCGAAGGACTGGGGGCACAATGAACTCGATCTCCGACTTGGCGAAAGACGAAAACCCGGTTTGAATGGCCTATTCGCCTCGATAATGTCCTCAGCACGGCCCAGATACTTCTGCCAAACGATCTTGGGTCTGCCGTTCACTCGCTTGCACTCCCGGGCGTAGTAGTAGGCCCGCCCGCGGATGACCTTCTTCGTGAGACTCGCCATGGGCAGGTCATACGCCATCGAGCAGCCGTCCTCAGGACGCTCGGCAAGTCTGTGGGAACACACGCAGATTGAGGGCAATTCCAAGGATCTCAGGCCCCCCGACCACAGATTCTGTAGGTCATACGGCAAGATGGTGATCGAGTTGGCACGGTAGCGGCGCCGTCAACTGCTGCAACCCGTTCCACAATAACACGTTGCGGCACGAGACCGAAACGCCGCCCCCGAGCAGGAGCGGCGTGGGAGGCTTCGAACGCGGTAAACTCGGGCTAGGAACCCGAACGCTATTCCAACGTCTCCCTGCTCATGCTGAGAATGTGTTGGCGAGAACGTCGACCACCCCCCTATCTGCCGCGCCTTCGGTCACCTACGTCCACCTCTACGGACTTGCCGCTGGCTTCGAGGGGGCACGCCTACGGGGCTAACTTCTCCTGTCTTCCCGATCTCTTCGATGCTATCCTCCGGTCTATAAAGTCGGCGCCGGGCGCCATTGCCCAGCCCCCCCCAGGAAAGCTCAACACCGAATCGAGGAGCCTCCAGTGTCGAGCACGCACACCGGACCCGTTGGCGGCTGTCGCTCCACGCCCTCCGAGGCGACCATCGATCGGCATCTCCCGTCCGGAGCGCCCAATGGCGCCGCAGGTGAAATGAAGTGAGTCGACCCCAGGGCAACCCCGTAATCACCGGGCGGGGGATGTACGTTCCTGATTCCGTGCTGACGAATGCCGACGTCGCACGGCTTGCCGACCCCAGCCGCCTGGCAGAGTGGAGTGAACGATCGGGTCCGCGCGACCGGCACGGTTTCCTCGACGGTAGCTCGAGGACTCCCGCGGACGACGTCGCACTCGAATCGCTGCGCCAAACATACGCGAGGTACATCACCGAACGCATCGGGATCGAAGAACGGCGCGTCGTGGATAAGGACTCCTTGATGAAGGGAACCCGACCCACGGAAGCCCATTTCGCGTCGGACCTGGGCGCTAACGCGGCAAAGCAAGCGCTGGACGCGGCCGAGATCGAGCCAGGAGACGTGGAACTGGTGCTCTGTGGAACGTCGTCGCCAGATCGAATCTACCCGAGTACCGCGATCGAGATTCAGGCGAAGATCGGCGCGAAGAACGCCCATGGTTTCGATTTGCTCGCCGCATGCTCCAGTTTCGTATACGGACTTCACGTGGCCCGGGGGCTCGTGGCTTCCCGCATTCACAGCCGAGTTCTCGTTGTTGCGGCCGAGTACTTCACCTGCGGAGTGGACTACTCGATCCCCGAGAACTCGTTCTTCTGGGGCGATGGGGCAGTGGCCGTGGTTGTTGAGGCTGCTGACGTGGGCTCCACGAAGGGCGGTTACGCAATTGAGAGGACTCGCTGCACTTCCATATTGAGTCAGAACATCCGCACTGGCCTCGGAGGAACTCGACCGTTGGTTGCCCGGATGCGCGACGGGGGCGGACCCGACCCCGCGGACTCTCGCACAGCAGACGTGATGCCTGGTGACGCCTCCTACCCGTTCTTCTGGCAGGACGGGCGACAGGTTTTTCGGGAAGTGGTACCGCTTGTAGCGAATGAAGTGCGACAGGTCCTTCGGGAGGAGGGGCTGACGTTGGACGATGTGAGCCAGTTCATGTTCCACCAGCCCAGCGCCCTGTTTCTCGGGAGCATTGTGGCGAAACTGCTCGGGTCGCGACTCCCGAACGAGAGAGTCCCGGTGAACTTCGACAAGTATGGCAACACGAGCAGCTGCGGCGCCGCAATCTGCCTGGCCGAGGAAACGAGGATGAATCCGGGAGAGCTCGCTTGCATGACAGTGTTCGGGGCGGGCTATACTGCCGGAAGTGCCCTGTTGCGCAAGCTCGACTGACGAGGTCAAGCGTTCGACCTCCGGGTAGATTCGGGGTAACCCCGTGATTCTCGGGCTGCGCCACCTTCTCCATCCCGCGGCCGAGACATCGAGGCTGGACCGGGAGGGACATATTGTCGATCCGGGGCCGTACCCACCAGACATGGCCCCGGAGATCGTGGCGAACTGAGAGGGCGCGCGCCGGATCTGAGCAACCTGCTGCCACCGCGATGCCATGGTCACCCGTCAGCCGAGTAGATCAACTCCGCGCGGAGACGCCGGGGGATGTGGTCAGTCGACGGCTAGCAGCGAGGGTTCGATGTCGCCCAACTGGAAGGGCCAATTGGCGCGATCGTTGACCTGCTCTGGCTCCAAGTAGTGGGGCGTGCGCCAGAGGATGATCGACCGATCATCGGTCCCGCGGGGCCGAAATCCAACCTGCTTGTAGCTCCTCCGGGCCACGGGATCGTGTGGGTCCCAGGAGCGAACAGCTCCCACACCCATCCCCTTGGCCTCCCTCAGCACCGATCGCAGGATGGCTGTGTGGTCGCTGCGCCGACCTCGACGGGCGAAGACATCGAGAAGATCCCAGACCCGGCCGCGACCGGGCTCCTTGCAGACCTTGGTCACCGCGTAGCCGAGGGGCTCCCCGCCCCTTTCGAACAGGAGGCGTTGGTAGCGGTGACCCTCGAAGTCCACGTAGCGCCAATTCAGATACTCGGAGTCGCGCTGGAGCACCAGCGGATACTCTGCCGCCACCGATTTCAGCCACGGGTCGAGTGAACCGGGGAAGCGCTCCAGACGAGTGACCTTGGGCTCGCCGCAGCGGTGCAGCAACAGTCGGTCCAGCAGGCCGAGCCCCAGGTCTCCCGCTTTGCCCAGGGCCGGCCTGGAGAGATAGGCGCTCGCCTGCAGGGGTCCGGTCCAGGTCTCGGGCCAACTCCACTCGAAGAAGGCGGGGTAGGAGTTGTGTGGATCAGGGACTTCGGTCTCCCTCTCAAACCAGGCCTTCGGGTGGATCCTATAGTCCTCATGGCGAAAGAACAGCCGCGAGAAGGGGACGGAGCGAGTATGGGATGCCACTGCCCCCCATTGGGATATGGGCCATTGCTTGATGTTGCGCCAGAGGCGGAGGAGACCGCCGGGGCGTGCCTCCATCCCGGTCAGGGCGGCGACCATGTACATGCGGCAGGGCTTGCCGAAAACCCGGTAGGTCTGGGGGAACATGAACTGAAAGGCCTGGATCTCCCCGCGCTCCACCTGCACCGGGATCACGCTCTCCTGCTCGCTGCTGAAGGGATTGCGGTCGAAGAGCCAGCTCCAGCGGCGGTCGAGGAGCAGGGCTGCCGCGTCGCCCCATACTTCGGAGTAGAGCTTCAGCAACTGCGGCTTCTCAGCCGGGCGCATGAGGCGGGTTCCCCGGAAGTTGTCGGGAAACTCCACCTTGCCCGGGAGGCTCGATCGAAAGGGTCGAGCGTCCGGCGCCCACAGGTCTCGGACATTGGCGGACCGAGGCCGCCTTGATGGGGACGCTTGGGGCGGCATGTTACTCTCCGGTCGGCATGGGGCGAGATCGCCTGTCGGTGTGCGAGTTCGGCGCTTCTGGGCGAGGTTCAGCCTGGACGGACACGCGGCACCGGACCCAACGGAGCGCCTGGGTCAAGTCAGCACCGTTTGGATCCAATGCTAGCAGCGGCATCCAACGTGTCAAGGGCGATATCCGGCGCTTCCGCGCTGGGGTCTTGGGGCGGCACCGTGGAGGGGCG
>CAZFNT010000456.1:0-3889 GCA_964520315.1 uncultured Gemmatimonadota bacterium | reverse complement strand
GCTCGGCCACCCGGGTTCCCGCGGGGAAGTGCCCCGGCCAGGAGAGGGCCAGCGGCACGTGCACGGTTTCCTCGTAGAGGGAGTGGCCGTGCCCCCAGCCTTTGTGCTCGTAGAACTCTTCGCCGTGATCCGAAGTGAAGATCACCATGAGATCGCGGGCGCGCGGACCCCGACGCACCTCCGCGACGAAGCCCCCCACCAGTGAGTCGATCGCCGCCAGCTCCGCGTCATAGCGGGCCACCAATCCCGCCCGCTGGGAGTCCTCGATCGCGCTCCCTTCCTTGAAGGGCAGGAAGCCCCCGACATAGTGGGGAAAGTAAGGGTCTTCGGTGGTGCCGCCGAGCCGCGATTCGTACTCGACGCGAAGAGCCTCGGGCGGTTCGTAAGGATCGTGGGGCTCGAGCAGATGCACGTAGGTGAAGATCGGGTGCTCCGCGTCATCGGCTACATCGTCGAGCCAACGCCGAGCAGCGTCGAAGATGCCGGGCGCTTCGAACTGCTCGGGGCTCTGGAGCAGCGAATCGTCGGCTCTGCGGGAGGGCATCAGCACCCACTCCCAGCCGAGGAATGTGCCGAGCAGACCTCCCGCCGCCTTGCCGAGGACCGGCACTCCCAGGTAGGCCCGATAGAGGATCTCGGAGAGATCGAGCAGGAGCATGTAGGGCGGCTCTTGCCTGAAGAAGCGCTCGAACCCCCGCCCAAAGCCGAAGGTGGGGGACACCAATCCGTTCGCGCTGAACGCCGCCGCGCGATACCCGCCGGCACGAAGCGCCTGCGTCATGCTGAACGCCGTCGGTGGCAGAGTCTCTTCGAGCCTTCGGGCCTGGTGCGCCGGCGGATAGCGCGAGGTGAAGATCGAGGCGGTCGCAGGTTTCGTATGGCAAGACGCCGCGATCGCGCGCTCGAACAAGACCCCCTCTTCTCCGAGCCGCTGGAGCCACGGAGTAGTCGGATGGGGATAGCCGTACGCGCTCGAATGATCGGCGCGAATCGTATCGACCAGGATGAAGAGAATGTCGGGGAGTTCGGGGGACGGAATCCCCAGCGGCACCTCTTCTTCGGAAGACCGCTCTTCCACCAATGTGGCGGCGCAGGAGAGCGCCAGGAGCAGCGTGCCGAGAGCCAACCAGGGTCGGGCGAAACGCCGCGGCGCGCTCCGCCGGCTCGACCATCGAAAGAGAGCCAAGGCCCCGGCCCCGCAGATAGTGGCCAAGAGCAGATCGGCGATCAGACTCGTCGCGCTGGTGAAGTCCGGGAGGAAGGCGACATTGAGCTCGATGCCGATGGCGACGAAGGCGACCAGCGGAATGCCGAGAGCCAGAGGCAGTGCGTGGAGCGCGCCGGTGTCGCGGCGCCAACGCCACCCGAGCAGGAGCGCGCAGAGGAGCCCGATCAGGAAGTAGGCCTGGGCATGCACGATCGCCGCCAAGATGTGGATCGTCGAAGGGATCTCCGCCCGACCGCTGCCATGCACCGTGGTCCAGGAGTTCAGCAGGCCCGGGATCATCCCGATTGCACCCGCGACCAGCCCGGTGCGCCAGGCCAAGGTCCAGATCGGTCTTCTCGTCTCACTCATGGGTGTTCCATCGCTCATCACCACTCAGCGCCACGAAACTCGCAATGACGCACCGATCCCCCGCGTCGCCGGATCCACCCCGAGCGATCCGTAGATCCGCGGCTCCGGAAAGCCGTCGAACTCCTCGTCTCGCCCGTAGAGCCACGCATCGACGTAGGCATCGAGAGCGAAGCCGATGGCGCTCAGGCCGAGCCAGACCATCAGCTCCCTGCGAAACTCGAAGTGATCTATGTAACTGTCGTAATATATCGCTGTTCCGGCATCGACCATCGCCTGATCCTCGCTGGCGGCGCGCGATCTTTCGAGCTCACGATCGATGGTCGGCGTCTTGTAGAGCGCCCACGAGGCGAGGCCCAGCTCCACGCCCGCGGCGAGCATTGCCTTGCGGCGGTGGCCCGTGTACCACTGCCCCCAACCGGGCACGAAGAGGGAGCGGAGGGCGGCTCCGCGGGGCGATCTGCGGAGCCGGAAATCGTCGGCGTGCTCGGCGAGGGCAGCCTCCTCCGCCGCGCCCACCGGCTCGACCGGCGCCTGCGACAGAACGGTCATGACGCAGAGAACCACACCAGGGAGCTGCGTCACGCCGAATCCGATCGAGCGCGCCGCGCGGAGGCGTCTTCGAGAATCCAGGCCGTGGCTTCGGCGAGTCCCGCCGCCCGCGCGTGGGGATCCGGCGGGGGAAAATCGAAAACCCCTGGATCCGGCTCGACGCTCCCATAGCCGGTCGCCACCCGAACCGTGCGCAAGCCGGCGCGCCGGCCGCACTCGATATCGGCCGCGCTGTCGCCCACCAGGTAGGAGCGATCCAGATCGAGAACCAGGCGCCGCTCGGCCTCTCGGATCATGCCGATCTCGGGCTTACGGCAAGAACATCGCCCCGTCAGCTCGGGCAGATGGGGGCAGAAGAGGATCAGATCGGGAGCCGAGTCGAGGCCTAGAAGCTCGATCATCCTGCGGTCGACGGCGGATCGTTCGCCGTCGGTGACGAGCCCCCGCGCGATCCCGGACTGGTTGGTCACGACGACGAGCGCGAAGCGCGCGGATCTAAGCCGGGCCAGCCCCTCCCGCGCTCCGCCGCAGAGGCGCACCTGCTCAGGATCTCGCGGATAGTCGACCAGCTCGATCAGAGTGCCGTCCCGATCGAGAAAGACCGCGGGGCGCGAAGCTCGCCGCTCCGCCGCCTCGCTCTCTTCCGCCTGCGCCCTTTCGGGCGAAGAAGATGGCGGGAATGTGTGGGAATCGAACCCACCCCGGACGGTGTTGGCGCCCGGCGCCGGAGTTGAAGTCCGGGAGGCCCACCAGGACCCATCCATTCCCGTGTAGCCGGCAATCATCATGGAACAATCGCCACCGCTTCGATCTCAACGAGCGCGCCGAGCGGCAGCTTCGACACCTCGACGGTGGAGCGAGCGGGTGGTGGCGACCCGACGTGCCGAGCGTAGACCTCGTTCACGGCGGGAAAATCGGTCAGATCTCGCAGATACACGGTCGTCTTGACCACATGATAAAGGGACGACCCGGCCGCGCGCAAAATCTCGCTGAGATTCTCCAGCACCTTCTCGGTCTGAGAGGGGGCATCGTCGCCGACCAGCTCGCCGGACGCTGCGTCGAGAGCGATCTGCCCCGCCGTGTAGACCATTGAAGCGACGCGAATGGCCTGAGAATAGGGACCGATCGCGGCGGGCGCATTCGGCGTCGAAATCGCTTGCATCATCGCTCTCTTACTCCACCGTCACGCTCTTCGCCAGATTCCTCGGTTGATCGACATCGCATCCGCGGATCACGGCCACGTGGTAGGCGAGAAGTTGAAGCGGAATGACCGAGAGGATCGGCGTAAGGAAATCGTGGGTCCGCGGGATGTGGATCACGTGGTCGGCATGCTGGGCGATCGCCTCGTCCCCCTCGCTCGCGATGACGATCACCTTTCCGCTGCGCGCCCGCACCTCTTGAATATTGGCGATGATCTTGTCGTAGATCGCGTCCTGGGTCGCGATGAAAACCACCGGCATATTGTCGTCGATCAGAGCGATCGGGCCGTGCTTCATCTCGGCCGCGGGGTAGCCCTCGGCGTGGATGTAGCTGATCTCCTTGAGCTTCAGAGCCCCTTCGAGGGCCACGGGGAAGTTATAGCCCCGTCCCAAGTAGAGGAAGTTCTGTCGATCGGCATAACGCTCGGCGATGACCTTGATCGAGCTGTCGGTCTTCAACGTCTCTTCGACCTGCTCGGGGAGCCGGTCCAGGGCGTGCACGATGCCGTGACCGGTTGCCTCGGAGATCCCGCGCGCCCGCCCGAAAATCAGCGTCATCATCGCG
>CAZFNT010000455.1:1531-3897 GCA_964520315.1 uncultured Gemmatimonadota bacterium | reverse complement strand
GTGACCTCGAGACCGCGGCGCTCGAGCGCCTCGGCCATCGCCACGCCCACGTAGCCTGCCCCGACGACCGTCACGCGCGACACATGCTCATCGAGACAGTAACGCCGCAGAGTCCTGGCGTCCTCGAGAGAGCGGAGCACTTCAACGCCCGGCAGATCGATTCCCGGCACATCCGGTCTGGCGGGCACCGCCCCCATGCTGAGAAGCAGATGGTCGTAGTCCAGAACGACGTCTCGCCCCGCCGCCACGCAGTGAACCTTGCGTTCCCTGGAATCTACGCCGACCACTTCATGCCCGCACCTCACCAGCACCTTGTCGTTAGCGAACGCGGAAGCCGACCGGACGATGAGGCTCTCAAGGGCGGGCTCCGGCTCGGTCATCGCGTCGGGGATCCCGCAGGCTCGATACGAGATGTCGCCGCTCTTCTCGACGATACCGATCCGCAGATCAGGGGAGAGTCGCCGCGCCCGCGCGGCCGCGCTGGTTCCAGCGGAAACGCCGCCGACGATCAGGAAGCTGGACATGTTCGCTCCTTTGTCACAGAAGATTTGGCTCGCCTGCTCACGACGCAACAGGCGTGCCATCTCCGGTGGATCACGAATGCGCATGTCCCTCAACGAGTTAGCGCGGCGATGACAGTCCCGGCTCGCTCTTCGTGCCAAGGCGCGCCACATCGACGGATCGACGGGGGGCGTTGAGACATTGCGTCACGCAACCACACACAATCCACCGCCGACCCCAGCCCGGGGACTAGACGCGATCGAGAAGCAAACGAATCGCCGACTGCACTTCGCTGGGGGCGGCAAGGAAGCGGATCGCGAGGGTCAACGCATCCATCGCCTCGTCGGCGACCGCTCTCGACCCGTCGACGTCGATACCGGACTCGATCGGGTTGTCCTCGTCGGGCTGAGAGAATGCGGGGGCCGACTGAGCGCGGAACGACGAGATCTTGGCCGGCGGGCGAGGAGGCGGCGACGTTTTCGTGCTAACGGCCGGCGGCGAGCTCGGCTCCACCGCCTTCGGACCACTAACCCGTTGTTGATCTCTGAGCTGCTTGAAGACCTCCGCGGAATCGCTCGGGTACTGCGTTCGGCCTCCGACCTTGCGACTCGGAATGCGAGTTGCGTAGGCCCGCGAGATCTTGTGCAACTGCACTCGGTTGATCCCGGTAATGCGCGCCATCTCAGCCAGACTATGGTACTGCTTCGAGACGAGCATCGACTGCGCCGCCGCTGGGCGCCCCGGCTTCCTCTTCACATCGGAAGGATCCACCTTCGACCGGCGGGTGACCGGCTTGCCGACCCGCCTGAGCCCCTCTTCACGAATCTGCTCGAATGCTTCGATCGCGGATTCGTGGAACTTCGTACGAGCGCCGAACTGCTTGGCGAGTACGCGGTCGGGGTGAGACTTCACGTACTTATGTAGTTGGGCGCGATTGATCCCGGTCAAGCGGGACATTTCAGATAAATTGTACCAGTTGTCGTCGTCAGCGACGGTCATGAGACACTCCAAATCGTCAACACCATGCGTGTCGATGGACTACGGGCATTGAGCCTGGTCGGCCATTCACGCGGCTCCGCCGTCGAGACGGAGCATTCGAGACCCTGCGAGAAGAAACCCGTTTCGGGAATGCGCAGAGTGCATCCCACCGATGCAAGTTTGACCGTGGACATGTTAACACCTATCGGGGGGCACTTTTCAACCCTTGAGGCGGGAATTTCCGCTATTTACCGTCTTTTTCTTGCCGGCACCGTCGAGAGAGGCCCTTCTCGCAAGCTCTCTGCGCTCCATCCTCTCCGAGGTTCTTGGGGACTGGGACCGAGTATGGGTTCGCCGATCTCCGCTCTTTCGATGCGAGGCATGCCCCATCGCTCCGCTTCACCGAACGCGACGCCCTGCGGGCCCCCGAAGCGCCACGGCTCGGCGCGCCCCACACCGATTCGTGGTCTCCTCGCACGGAGATGGGGGTGAACTTGACACTTCAAACACGGAGATGGGGGTGAACTTGACAAACCGACCCGAATTGGATGCGATTCGGCGGAAAATCGTGCCCGAGGGGCTGATTTGGCGGCTTCCAGGCACTTGTTGACAAGTTCACCCCCATCTCTGTGTTTCAGTTGTCAAGTTGAACCCCAACTGTGTGCATCGGTCTTGTCCGGAACCCGCCGATCGGCCGAATCCGACCCGAATTCGGGCCCGATCGGACACCTTTGTTCCTTTCCAGGCCCCAGAGGATCGAGCGGGGTGGGGCGCGCCGAGCTTCCAGGCTTCCGAGGCGCTCGAAGGGCGGGAAGTTCTCCTTGAGGGTCCGCGGCGCAGGGCAGGGTCTGTTGAACTTGAGATCGCCTACGGCAGGGTCGGGTGAA
>CAZFNT010000455.1:0-1521 GCA_964520315.1 uncultured Gemmatimonadota bacterium | reverse complement strand
AGATTGCAGCCGGCTGCGCTCGGTCCGAAGCCCTAAGGGTCGCCGAATCCGCCGATAGGCCGCGAAAACCAATTTCGGCCCGGGCTGCCGTACCGCCATTCAACTTCGACCCGGGCTGGTGCGGCGAGGGGCGCGCGGGGCCAGCCGCCTCGCGGGCTCACAGGGCGGGAAGTTCGTCCTGAGGGTCCGCTGGGCAGGCCTGGCCGAGAGGGACGGCTGCCCGCCCGTCAGTGCGCGGTCCTTATGTCGAAACGTCAGTTGACCGGGTGGGACGAGCGAAGCTTCTCCGCCGTCGAGGCGCTCGAAGGGCGGGAGCTTCGCCCGGAGCGGGGCCGCTGGGCAGGCCTGGCCGGGAATGACGGTTGCCAGCCTGCCAGTGCGCGGTCCCCCCGGGGAGTTGGTGGTTAAACTCCAACGCGCTGGAGCCGGAAACCCGCGTGGACTACAATGACCTACCTGTTTCTCAACCAGGTCGACAGGAGACGAATCCATGAGCGGTATCCATCGCATTCTCGTGCCGATCGATTTCTCCCCTTGCTCCAAGAGCGCCGCGGAGTATGCGCTCTTCTTGGCAGAGAAGACCGGAGCCACCATCGATCTCGTCTACGTTTGGGAGCCACCGGTCTTCTTGGGGCCGGAGTTCTTCGAGAGCGTCCACCAAGAGCGGAATCTCTCCCTCACCGAGGTCGCGCATGCAAACGCATTGCGGACATTGAATGAGTTCGCCGAGGAGATCCCGATCCCCAATGACGCGAAAGTGCGGCCGAAGGTCGTGAGCGGGCGGGTCCATGAAGAGATCCTGGCGCTCTCGGCTTCGGAAGACTACGACCTTGTCGTCATGGGAACCCACGGACGAAAAGGGCTTGCCCACCTTCTGCTCGGCAGTGAAACCGAGAAGGTCATCAGAGAAGCCTCTTGCCCGGTCGTTGTCGTGCACGAAGGGGTGAGATAGAGCGCGCGATTCGTCCTGCTCACCGCTCCATGGGCCGGGAGAAACGAGATGTTTTCCGCCGATTTCACGGCACCGATCGAAGCACTGCGCCGCGCCCTCGTCGAAGGCGGGGGGAAAGGCGTCAGCTTGCTCGATCCCATGGGGCGCATTCTGCGAGCGGGACCAGGCCTCGCCGAAGCCCTGGGGACGACCGGTACTCAGGTCGTGGGCGCGCCCCTGACCCGCTTTCTGCCCGGGCTGAGCGACCGACTTCCGGCACTATTGGAGGAGTCTCGCCGATCAGGCTGGGCTGCTTGCTGGGGTGAATCCTCGGCGGCCGGAAAGCGGCTGGCGGTCTCGATCGCGCCGGTGGCTGCTCCGGCCGGGAGCGACATATCGCCCGCCGGAGAGGAGCAGAACTCGGAAAGACCCTGGGTGCACACCTGTGGCCGCGGCGAGACCGATGGGAGGCAGATCTGCGGCCCGTGCAGCTTCGCCCTCTTCGTCCGGGACGAATCGACGGTTGCCGAACCCCTCGACCAGGTGGTCCACCAGTTCGAGCTGCTGCGCTCCTTCCTTGCCGGCTCAGG
>CAZFNT010000454.1:0-3900 GCA_964520315.1 uncultured Gemmatimonadota bacterium | reverse complement strand
GGGCGCGAGGGACGACATGGCGGACGGGCGTGCGCACGACTCGTGCTCGGCGAGCGACCGGTCGGGAATGAGCGGCGCGGCGGAGGACCGAGGACGGCGTGCGGCTGTCTCTTGGCGCGTTGGCCGAGGCGCCCTACCCGTGCCTGCGCCGCGGGATCGGGGCCGCGGGAAGGATCGGCGATCGACCCGTGGCGGGTCAGGCGACGACGGTCATCGCCTTGCCGGATCTCCGCGCCCGATCCGGTCCCGATCCCCTCCTCCAGACGACGACCGAGCGCTTCCAGGCGCTCATGGAGATCGTTCTCGGCAAGCGCGGAAAGTGTCGCGGCCCCAGCGGCCATCGCGAGCGGATTCCCGGCAAGGGTGCCGGCCTGATAGACAGGTCCACTCGGAGCCACGCGGTCCATCAGCTCCCGCGATCCGCCGTAGGCCCCCACCGGCAGCCCCCCGCCGATCACCTTGCCCATCGTCGTCAGATCGGGCAAAACATCGAAACGTTCCTGCGCACCGCCCGGTCCGACCCGAAACCCTATCATCACCTCGTCGAAGATCAGCAGCGCGCCCGCGGCCTGCGTGGCGCCTCGCAGTCGCTGCAGATAGCCCGGCGCCGGCGGAACCACGCCCATGTTTCCGGCCACCGGCTCCAGGATCACGCAGGCGATCTCATGCTCGCGCAGCGCCTGCTCCACGGCGGCGGCATCGTTGAAAGGCACGACCAGAGGTCTCGGCCGCGAGCGCCGGCGGAACTCCCGGCGAATCGGGCGTGCCGAGCGTCAGAGCCCCCGACCCGGCCGAGACGAGAAATGAATCGCCGTGGCCGTGATAGTGTCCGGCCATCTTGACGATCTTCGTGCGCCCCGTCGCGGCTCGCGTCAGACGAACCGCGCTCATCGTCGCCTCGGTCCCGCTGCAGACGAAACGCACCTTCTCCACCGAAGGCACGTAGGCGACCACCATTCGCGCCAGTTCGAGTTCCTGGCGACAAGGGGCTCCGAAGAGCTGGTCCCCGCCCGCGCCGTCCTGGCGAGGGCCTCGACAACGGTCGGATGGGCGTGGCCCAGAATCAGCGGTCCCCACGACCCGACGAGGTCGATATATTCGTTGCCATCGGCATCGAAGATCCGCGATCCCTGCCCCCGATCGATGAAGAGAGGCGAGCCACCGACCGCGCGGAAAGCGCGCACGGGGCTGTTGATGCCTCCGACCATGCACTGCTCCGATTCGATCAGCAGCGCACGCGACGCATCGTGCGAAGAAGTGTTGCTGGATGACATGAGATCGGTCCGCGATCGATTCAGCGATCGTCCGAATAGTTCGGAGCCTCTCGAGTGATGGCGACATCGTGGGGATGGCTCTCCACGAGCCCAGCCGAGGTCATGCGCATGAAGCGAGTCTCTCGCTGAAAAGTCGCGATGTCGCGACAGCCGGTGTAGCCCATCGAGGCGCGCAGCCCGCCCGCGAGCTGATAGAGGGTATCCGCCGCGCGCCCTTTGTACGGCACCCGCCCCTCGATCCCCTCGGGCACCAGCTTTTTCGCCCCGCCTTCCTGGAAGTAACGATCGCTCGATCCCTGCTTCATGGCGGCGACCGATCCCATCCCCCGATACTCCTTGTAGGTTCGGCCCCGATAGAGAATCGTCTCGCCCGGGCTCTCCTCGCAGCCCGCCAGGATCGACCCGATCATCACCGAGTCGGCGCCCGCCGCGATCGCCTTGGCCACGTCGCCGGAATACTTGATGCCACCATCGGCGATCAAAGGAATGTCGGCTTCTCGAGAAACCGCAGCCGTGTCGAGAATCGCCGTGACCTGCGGCACGCCCACCCCGGCGACCACGCGCGTCGTGCAGATCGATCCGGGGCCGATCCCGACCTTCAGCGCGTCCATCCCAAGGTCGATCAGATCCTTCGCTCCGGCCGCCGTCGCCACATTCCCCGCGACGAGCTGAATCTCTGGGTGGGCGGCACGGATCTTCTCGGCTGCCTTCATCACTCCGGCGGAATGGCCGTGCGCCGAATCGAGCACAAGTGCATCGACGCCGTGCTCGATGAGGGTGGCGGCGCGCTCGTCCAGATCTCCCCCGATCCCCACCGCGGCGCCGACGACGAGGCGACCGAGCGAATCCTTGCAGGCATTGGGGTAGCGACGTTTTTTCTCGATATCCTTGACCGTGATCAACCCTTCGAGCCGACGATCGTCGCCAATAACGAGCAGCTTTTCGATCTTGTTGCGGTGGAGGAGCTCACGCGCCTCGTCGAGGGTCGTGCCGACCGGCACAGTGATCAGGTTCTCCGATGTCATCACCGCCGAGATCGGCCGATCAAGATCGGTTTCGAATCGCAGATCGCGGTTGGTCAATATGCCGACCAGCTCACCGGAGCGCGTGATCGGCACACCGGAGATATGGTACTGCCGCATCACCTCGACCGCCCGCCTGAGCGACTCGTCCGGCGGCAGCGTGACCGGATCGACGATCATGCCGCTCTCGGAGCGCTTGACCCGATCGATCGCTTGCGCCTGCTCCTCGATCCCCAAATTCTTGTGCACGATCCCGATCCCCCCCGCGCGAGCCAAGGCGATCGCCATTCGCGATTCGGTCACGGTGTCCATCGCGGAGCTGCAGAGCGGGACATTCAGCCGGATCGAGCGCGAAAAGCGCGTCGCCGTCTCCACTTCGCTCGGTAACACCGTCGACCGCGCCGGTTGGAGCAGCACGTCGTCGAAGGTGAGGCCGAGCCCGATGATCTTGTCGGTGAACACAGGAGCCCTTGTGTTCGGGGAAAAAGAAGAGGTGAGGGGAGGCTAGGCAGGGTGGACCCCGGGCGTCAATCCCGCTGTGGTCTGCCCCGATACCGATAATGCCCCGTGATCGGGTACTCGAAGAGCATGTCTTCGGCCACCGGCCCAGCGCCGATGTTGTGGACCACCAAGGGGCGCAGGCCGTCCTCGGAGCGGCGATCCACGACGATTCCGATATGCGGTAGGTCCCTCCCGACGATCCAGGTGACCAGATCGCCCGTCGCGTAGTCCCTTGGATCGTCGCTCACCCCGAGAGCGGCGCCCCGTCTCTCGAAGAATACGCTCAGATTCGGCACCCGCCGGTGATCGATGTTCGGGTCCGGGCGCTCCAGATTCCAACGCTTCGGAAACGCGTCGAAATGCGCCCGCATCTCCTCGTGCACCTCTTTCTGCAAGTCAATCCCGAGCGCGCGGTAGGCCCGGATTACGAGATCGGTGCAGACCCCGATGCTCGCGGGCACGTCGCCGCCGGGGTAGGTGATGGGGCGATAGCGGCCGTCGTAGATCACCTGATGGGTCGTGCGCTCCAGTGCGGCGTTCGATAGCTGATGGGCGAAGTCGTTCCCGGTTGGGGCCTGGCCCTGCGCTGCGCTCACGGCCGAGACGAGCACGGCGATCATTCCCCGCCAAGAAGAGAATGTGCTGGTCATTCGAGCACCGGCAACAGAACCTCGTGGGTAAACTGCCGCGAAAACACATCGACCGCTTCCGCCCGCAGATGGTGCGTATCGAAGAAACACTCCGGAGGCAGATCGCTGTCCCGACCCAGGTCCAAGTAGTCGATTCCCGCCTCGAAGGCGACGTCATCGAGATGTTGGCCGAGCTCGCGCAGAAGATCATCGGGATAGAAGTCGAGATGCGCCTGCGAGACCGGCATCGTGAAGAGAACGGGAACCAGTCCCTGGGACTTCACTTCCTCCACGAGACTGCGCAGCGCGTCGGTCTGGACTCCGCCATGGCTAAAGCCCTCCAGAAGGTCCTCGTAGCGGTCCCCCCACATTTTCCGGTCCAAATCTCCGGGCGCCGGCCCCTCGAAGGGGCGCCACCCCCGTTCTCCTTGGCCGAAGTCTTCCGCGTCGAGCACACGGCGTAGATTGGGGGCG
>CAZFNT010000453.1:0-3911 GCA_964520315.1 uncultured Gemmatimonadota bacterium | reverse complement strand
GCACTCAATCGGATCGGCCGAATCTGACCCAAATCTGGGCGCGATCTGACACGCTCATTCATTTCCAGGCCCTCATGGGACACGAGGCCGCCGTCTTTGCCGGCAATGGCGGTAGCCGCCCAGTCCTCCAGGTTGTCCCCTTCCTCAGCGCCGAGATCCCCACCGCGCGACTCCTCGCCGCCCGCGCGCTCCCGACACCGCTGCCGGCCCCCGAGTAGGCGCCGTCACCACACTCAGCTCCCACTCCCAGATGCCCCCGTCTCCGCTAGTGCCGGCCAACACGCGTTCGTCTTGGGTGTGGAGGAGCGCCAACATTTCTTTGGCGCCCTCCATCGGGCTCGTGGCATTCCAGGTCAGCCCGCCATCGGTCGAGATCCACGCCGGGCTCCCGCCCGAAGGCTGCATGCCCACGTAGAGCCATCCCCGGTCGTCCTCCACCATCTCGAAGACGAAGCTGTCGTTGTACTCGCTCCCTCGCTGGAAGGGACTCTCGACCTCCCAATCGACGCCGCCCATGTAGCGCATCAGGTAGGCGCCGACGCCGTGTCCCCATCCCATGGCCCAGAGCGTGCCTCTCGAGTCTCGGAAGAAGTCGGCGGCGGCGCCCACGCTCACATGCGTTCCGAAATCGGGGGTCACCGGCAGCCAGGTGAGTCCCCCGTTCGGTGAGCGATGGATCGAGCCGCTGTAGGCCCGATTGCCGGCCCAGATCGTGCCATCCGGTGTCTCATGAATCGCGAGGACGGCGGCGGCGACGTTGCGCAGCCCTCCGGTTGAGCTCCAAGAGGCTCCCAGATCGGTGGAGCGGAAGATCCGTCCCTCATTGAAGAGACCGCCTGTCGTCAGGGTTTCAGGGGCGACGCCGACTAGAAGGTCTCCGGAGTCGAGCTCCGCTATGGCGCGAATGGCGGTGATCCAGGGGGGCAGAGCGGCGAGAGCGCTCCAGCTCCAACCTTCATTAGCGCTCTCGTAGACGCGACCATTCGGGTAGGTGCCCGCGAGGATCGTCCCGTCGGAGAGCTTCTCGAGGCAGTAGATGCGTGTGGCGAGTGGCCCGAGCGAGCGCCGGATCCACGATTCGCCGCCGTCCACCGAACGGAAGACATAACCCGCATCCGACGTCGCGGCGAGCAGCACTCCCGACGAGGTCTCGATCAGGTCCTCGACGATGTTGGCCCCGAAAAGGGACGCGATTCGGGTCCAACGGCCAGGCGGGCGGATCGCGGGTGCCGGTCCCCCGGCAAATCCGGTCGCTTCTCGGTCGTCTCGAGCGATTTCGAGCGAGGGGCGCAAAGAAGGCGTTCCGGCGCCGGCCTCTACGCCGATCGTCGTCACCCACAGATCTTCGGCCCCGCCGCCACCCTCGTTGACACCCCCTCCAAGCACTAGCTCGCTTTCGCTCGCCCAGTGGGCCGTGCAGGCCGGATGATGGTTGTTGACCGGCGCCGGCAAGGGCTCAGCCACCGACCAGGTAGTGCCCACGAGCTCGGAAATGTAGAGATCGGCTCCGCCATAATCGAGAGAGCTGCGACCACCGACGAAGTCGGAGAAGACCAGGTATCGACCGTTGGGGCCGATCGCGGGGCGCACTTCGCTGCCCTCGGAGTTGACGCCCGGGCCGAGATTGGTCAGTGAATCGGTCGTGGTCCCGATCAGCCGGCAGACCCAGACGTCGTTGCTGCCGCTGCCTCCCGCCCGATCAGAGGCGAAGTAGATCTCGCTTCCGTCGCGGCTGATGCTGCACGAGATATTCGATTCCCCGGGGTTCAGATCGTTGATCTCGCCGCCGAGAAGGGTGGGGGAGGTCCAGCTCTCTGCGTCCCGATCGGCGAAGTAGATCTCCCCAGCGCTGGTCGTCAATAGCGTCTCGCCGTCGGCGGAGAGGCGCGGAAAGCTGTGCCCCTCGAAGAGATCCCGATCGAGTCCCCGGAGGTTGGTCCAGGCCGTCCCGTCCCATTCGGCCTGATAGGGGTAGAAGGTCGTCTCGAGCTGGTTGACCGGATCGTAGGCGGGCCCGTTGCTGGCCGACGCCTCGAAGACCAGACGGGTACCGTCGGCCGAGAGGGAGGGACGACACTCGGAGTTGTACCGGCCGATGCTCTCGATGGAGCGGGGAAAGGAGAAGGGACCGGGGATTGCGCCGATCGCCGGGAGATCTCCCTTCGCGGAGTCGGTCGCCACGTCGTGACGCGGTCTAACGACGGTTCCGGGCGCTGCCGGGCAGGCGCCGGCCCGTGAGGTAGTGAGCACCGGGTGCAGGGCGAGCGAGAAGGCGACGAGGTAGCGCTTTCGGGCGAAGAACATGGAAGGACTCCGGGGGGTGCGTGGGGCGGGGCCAGGTGTTTGCGAGTGTAACGTCGGGCCGGGATCCGTGAGCTCATGCCAACTACATCGGCGCGGACGGCCGCTTGCCCTCATCGTGAATGATCTCTTCGATTACACTTGCCTATCGAAGCCAGCGATCTCACTGCCCAAACGAGGAGGCGGGCATGGGCTCAATCGACGACATCAGACGGGCATTCAGCGGGACCGCACATTTGGCCGTGGACGCCGCCGGGCGGGCGGCCGACACCGAACTGCAAGTTGCGACGGCCGTTCTCCTGCTGGAAACAGCGCACGGCGACGCGGAGTACGCGCCCGACGAGGAGCGAACGATTCGCCGCTCCATCGAACGCGAGTTCGGGATCGGCAGGGGCGAAGCGCGTCGCGTGCTCGAAAAGGCGCATGCGTCGAGACCGGTCAAGGGCGATTTCTCGAAATCCTCGGGGGTCGTGCAGGAGCGCTATAGCGTCGAGCAGCGCATGCGGATCATGGCGCTGATCTGGGAGGTAGTCTACGCGGACGGCAGTGTTGAAGCCTCCGAGAGGAAGCTCGCGCGCTACATCGCGCGGATGACCGGGCTGACACCGGAGCAGGCGGCGCTGGCCCGGGCTCGCGTGGAGCGTGGGCGGATCTGAGTGCCGCTACTTCAAGGCAACTGCCAGGAAAGCCGAAGCACGCCATCCAGCAAGATCAACAACGCACCCACCAGTACCGCTCCCTGAACCCGGGGCCGTGGAAGGAGCGCGAGCAGCGCCGCGGGCATCAGCGGGATCGCGATTCGACCGACTTCGCCGCGCACGACCCCGCTTATCAGGAGTGCGATCACGCCGATCGCGAAAGCGCTCCGAAAACGCCGCTCGGCCGGAGTGGCCTGAGATCGATCGATTCGAAAGATGGCGGCCAAGGCCACCGGAGGGCCCAGAAAGAGCAGGAAGTCGATCGGGTTGAAGAGGAGCCACAGAGGGTAGCTGCGCGGCGCGGTGAAGCCTGCCCGGTGGATCGAGAGAGCGGTTCGTGCGGTGCCGATCGGAGATGTCCCCCAGAGGGCCGGCAGGAAGAAGAGGAGCCCGGCGAGCACGAACGCGGCGGCGACCGCGCTCCGCGTGCGGGCTGAGGTTTCGCGCTTGTCGTCTCGATCGAGAGTCGCGCCAAGCGCCGCAAGGGAGCCCACGGCCAGAAAGGCCGCCGCGCCGTAGGAGAGATGCACCGCGATCGCCCCCGCCACCCCCGCACATCCACCGGCGATCCAGCCAAGCGCCCGACGCTCCGTTCCGGCGCCGACTAGCAGTGCGGCGAGAGCCGCGGCGACCGGCAGAGCGATCGCCTGATCCAGCTCCGGCAGCATCAACGCGGGCCCCGGCAGAAGCAGCCAAAGCATGCCCGCTCGGGCGGCGGCGGGCGCTTCGCCGTGTAGGCGCCACGCGGCCAGCGCGATCGGGGCCGCGGTCACCGCCGAGAGCAGGGTCAACACCAAGGGCAAGAGCAGGGCCGCGGCGGCGGCGGGGGGCGAGAGTGGAGGACGAAATCCGCGCGGATCGACTCCGGCCGCCACGATTCGGTCGAAGAGCGCTCGCCCGATCGCCGGGCTT
>CAZFNT010000452.1:0-3917 GCA_964520315.1 uncultured Gemmatimonadota bacterium | reverse complement strand
GAGCCTCGCGCGAGGCTTCTTCGGCCACCTCTCTGGTTCCGTCCGATGATCCGGAATCGACGCAAACGATCTCGAAAGATCCCTCTACCCGCTGTTCCAGTAGAGCGCTCAGGGTCGCACTGAACCGAACCCGCTCGTTCCAGGTTCGTACTATGACGGAGATCGACTTGGCCACCTTTGCCGGCTGTCTTGAGGGCCCTCGGGGTCCGGATCGGACATAGACTGTAGCATCGTTCGATCGCTTAGGAGATTCACATGGCCAAAGTCGAGATCTACACCTCGATGTTCTGCGGCTACTGCACGGCGGCAAAGCGGCTGCTCCAGCAGAAGGGGATCGAGTTCACCGAGGTCGATGTCACGAATGACGACGCCGCCCGGGCCGCCATGGTCGAGTCGTCGGGCGGCCGGCGCACGGTGCCTCAGATATTCATCGACGGTGAGGCGATGGGTGGGTACACCGATCTCGCCGCGTTGGACCGGGGGGGGCGATTGGCGCCCCTTCTGGAGGGCGATTCGCGACGTCCAGGAGAATCCGATTAATGAAATCTGTCCCAGGCCGAATTCGGGGCTATGATCACAGGTCGGGTGAGGTCATCCGAAACGGTCCGGTCCTGTGCCCTCTTCAGTCCCCTCCCCCCAGATGCAGCGAATAGACCACGAGATCGACACACCGGCGAATGTGCTCCTCGTCGAAGACGACGCGAGCACTCGTGCGTTCGTCGTGATGACACTGGAGCGGGACGGGCACGCGGTGGCGGAGGCAGCGACACTCGCGGCCGGGTCGGAGCTGATCCTCTCGGAAGCCTGGGATCTGGTGCTCCTCGATCTGCGGTTGCGTGACGGACTGGGCAGCGATCTGATCTCGACGATCCGGCAGAGCTGTGCGCACACGCCGATCCTCATATTGACGGGCGTCGGAACCAGCAAGGAAGAGATCGACTTTCTGGATCGCGGAGCCGACGACTTCATCTGCAAGCCGGTGGCCGGCGACGCGCTCAGAGCGAGGGTTCGCTCGCTGATCAGGCAGGGGCGCTTGCGGCGTCGGCTCTTCGACACCAACCGCTTCTATCGGAGGCTCTTCGAGAGCATGGGCGATGCTCTGGTAGTCCTCGACGACAAAGGGATCGTGGTGGCCGCCAACGGGATCGCTACGACACTTCTACTCGAGGATGAACCGATCGGCAAGAACGCATCCGCGTTCTTCGGCGACGAGATCGCGACGCGAGTGGCCCGGATCGGCGCCGATCTCGTGGCGGGCGACAGCCGTGGTTTTACCGTCGCCATTCCGGGCCCGCGGAAGGTGGTGGTCGATCTGCTCATCAGCCGGATCGCCAGCGAGGGAGACGCTCATTTGATGGTGGTCGGCCGGGATCGCTCTCGCGAGCACCATCTCGGCGAGAGCGTTCGAAGCACGAACGAGTTCCTGCGCTCATTGGTGACGAGCTCCGCCGACGCGATCGTGGCGACTACCCCCGACGGGATTATCAACTACTTCTCCCCCGGGGCGGTCGAGATTTTCGGGTGGGGCCACGGCCAGGTTCGCGGCACCGCGGTCGCGATCTACTACGGTGGCGGAGAGGCGACCGCGCGGCGCGTCATGCGCGATCTGCGGCGAGAAGAGAAGATCCGCAATCGTCATGTGCGCTTCCTTCACTCCGACGGCATGTTGATCGATTGCAGCCTCTCGGCGTCGCTTCTGCGCGACCGTGAAGGTGAGGTGATCGGTACTGTCGGCGTGGTCAAGGACGTGAACGGCCAGCGGCGCGCGGAGAAGGAGCGCGCGAGAAGAGAGGCTCTCGCGGCTCGAGGGGCTCTCGCGGCGCAGATCGGGCACCAGGTGCGCAATATGCTCGCGGTGATGCAGGGCAGGGTCCAGCTCTCCAGCAGACATCTAGAGGCGGGCGATACCGATCGGGCCTTTCGAGATTTGCAGGCGGTGGAGGACGAGATCGCGAAGCTGACCGCAGTATCGGAAGACCTGATGTCGAGCAGGAGCGGTGGTCGCTCCGGCGGGCGGGTCGAGCTCGGGAAGCTCATGACGAATCTGCTCGAGTCGCTTTGCGAGACCCGGCGTTTTCATGGCCGGCGAGTCCTATTCGAAGAGCCGGAAGGGCGGCTCATGATCGGTGCGCGCCCGCGCGTCATCGAGACTATTCTCACGAATCTCCTCGAGAATGCATCGGATGCCTCACCCGAGGGGGCGCCGATCGAGCTCCGGTGTCGCGTCGCGCGCAAGACTCACGTTCGGCTCGAAGTGCTCGACCGCGGCAGCGGTGTGCCCTCCGGCCTCGTCGATAAGATCCTGACCTCTCGTTTCACGACCAAGTCGAAGGGGCACGGCCTGGGGCTCCCCCTGGCGCGGCGGCTGGCGATGGAGATTGGCGGGGAGCTCGGCTTCGAGGAGCGAGCGGGAGGGGGGACGATCTTCTGGGTGGAGCTACCGCTTTCTTCCGCCCCGGGGGACCACCGGAGCGCGTTGCTGTCTTTCTAGCTCTGCGCACGCCGAGCGAAGCTCGGGACGAGGGAAACGATCCACTCGCTCCACATGCGTATCAGACCGCTACGGTAGCAACGGTTTTGACCCTGGTCGTGATTCCCTGTCCATACAGTCTCGTTTATGATGTGGCCGGGAAGTTGCATGTGGGCCGATTTCCTGGAAGGCGGCAGGTAGATGCTTGAAGAGGGATGCGTTGACTGCGTATTGCGATGCTGGTCGCCGTGATTCGAGGCCAGGCCAGCCCCGTGGCGCCGCGGTGCTCGAACCATCGGTATGACGTGCGTCTCTCTTCTGTTGACGAGGCCGCAGCAGGAGACATATGCTTCCTTTTGAAGCAGTTGTGCTTGAGTCAGGAGCGTGCGAGGAGAAATGCTCGTGCGTGGCCCTGCTGGCAGCGCCGACCGAGGGCGCAAATGCGGTGCCTTGGCGGCGAAAAACATACGCTCGCAAACAAGCGAACGCGACCGAGCAACCACTACAAGGTCAAGTTTCACGCAAACGAGACTTCGGCTCCTCCGGTCGAGGGAAACGTCATCGTGATGCAAGGCCCAATGATCGGTGGCGAGTTCCTCACTTACCGGGCGGACTACACCGCGGTCGCCGCGGGAACGCGTCTTGCCTTTGCATTTCAGTGGGATCCGTCGCCGGTATCGGTTTCTTTCTATGCAAGAGCCGACAGTCCAGGAACGGAACTCGAGCTGAGCGTGATTCTGCGGGACGAGTCCGACGCCGAGGAGCAGATCGAGAGCGCCACCAAGATCCTCGGCACCGCCTATGGCCTGCAGGTGTGGAACCTCCCGATCACGACATTCGAGGTCCACGACATCGAGATTCGGATCTGGGTCGAGGACGCCGCTGAGGTTCGCTTGGATCATCTACGCATCACCGACGATCTCGAGTGGCTGAGCCAGGGCGATCCTGCCCCCGTTTACGCCCGCACCGACGAGGGATACCTCACCAAGGACGGCCTGCCTCACTTCCCGAGAATTCTCTGGTGGGGGAACACGAAGTGGCGCGATCCGACGGAGCTGGACGACGCCTTCAGTGTTTTGGCGGGACGCGGCTTTAGCGGCGTTTTCGCGCCGCCCAGACAAAGCAACCACTCCGCGTACTCGCGGCGCGGTCTGCGGGTCTTCCTCGACACGGCCGAGCTATTCGGGCTCGAAGTGGTCGTCAGTCTACCGGTCTACCCATGCTGCTACATAGCGGATTGGGCCAAGAGCGAAGTGCTGGTCAAGGACTTGGTGTCGACTCTGAGCGATCATCCCGCGCTCTTCGGGTGGCTGCTTCGCGATGAGGTCACCTTCCATCAGATCACCGAGCTCGCCGACGCATACGACGTGCGAGATTGGGTGCGGGAAGCCGAAGGCGATCCACAGCGCTTCCATCCGGTTCTCGGGTTCACGAGCGAAGGGCCCTT
>CAZFNT010000451.1:0-3940 GCA_964520315.1 uncultured Gemmatimonadota bacterium | reverse complement strand
CGCGCCAGCTTCCTCCAACTCGTCGGCAGTCAGGCTATCGTCATCAGCTCGCCTTTCCCATACAGGCGGTTCCTGCTCCATAGCCGAACAAGGCGTTGCACGGACGCTTCATTCCGAGGGAGCCTCTACGGCTGAGCGCCCCTCTCCAGCTCGAAGAAGCCGACGCCGGCGTCGGACATCGCGATCGCCACCACCGACGAACCGGGCATGCGCGCGATCTGCCCGCTGCAACCAGAACAAGCCGTCGTCAGGCGAGGACCGGGCCAAATCTCGGTGCCGTCCGGGGATAGGGTCACCGAGAAGACGGAGCCGATCGCCCCCACGAAGACGCGGTCGCCGTCGACGACGCAGCTTTGACCGGTGCCGAGACCGGGATCGGACCAGGAGAGCGTCTCGAGGGTGCGGGCCTTCGAGTCGACCTCCACGATCTCGAAGCGGCCCAAGAAGCCGCAGACCACGACCCGGTCCCCGTCTCTGCCGAGGCCCATCACGGTGGCCCCCATCTGCTGCGTGTGCGATGCGAGCAATCGAAGGCCGTGCTCGATGGTGAGCGAATGGAGCTGGAGCTGGCCCCAGAGATCGCCGAAGAGCACCAGGGTCGAATCTCCGTCGGGCCAGGCGAGGATGTCTCTGACATCGGCGAGATCGGCAATCGTGTCGAGCGCCGCCGGCTCGGTGGGATCGGATAGATCGTACGCGATGACGCGGTGACCGACAGTACCCACGAGCAGCTCGCCCGAGAGCGCGAGAGATGAGAAGTTGGGGTCCACTCTATCTTTTTTCGGTACGGTCTCGTCGATCCCGTTGGTGTAGATCCGGAGACGGTCATAGGCTCACCGGTGTACGGCTCGCCATCAGCGCGCTCGACCCGCAGATAGGGCGCCAGATAGAGCCCTTCGTTCACCGACGACCCGAGCCAACCCTCGACCAGCGGCGTCACGTCGAAGCGCAGCACCTGCCGGTTGCGCGGCCAGAAGGTGCCGCTGCCGAAGGTGCGCGGGACTCGATCGCATCGATGGCTTTGTCGAGAGAGATGTAGCTGTTTTCCGAGTAGCGCGCGTCCACGCCGAACAAGTCTCCGAGATCTGCGGCAACGATGTCCCAGTCCACATCATCCTCCGCCCACGGCACTCCTAACCCCCTGATCTCATCGGGAAGCTCGAACACCATGATTCGAGGCGGAGCAAATGTGACGTGCTGAGGTCCCTGCTCGGCCTCTGGGGGTGTGTGATCCGGTTGCCCATAGCCGAGGTATCGCCCGATGCGAGTCTGGCGGCGGCTGGTGAGCTGGAGCTCCGCCTTGTAGCAACTCGACCCCGCCAGCAAGGGAGGCGACAACTCTTGGATGTGCGACGGACGCGGCAAAGCCGTGAAGATCATCTCCTTCCTACTCACCCATCTGCCCTCGGACAACAACTACAAGATCATCTTCATGCGTCGGGATATCGACGAGATGGACGCCATCGAGATCGTCTACAACGATGCCCTCGCCGATCCTCGGCCCGCGGCCGAAGAAATCAACGCCTTCCTCGGCAACAAGTACTCCGTCAACGATATGTGCAGCGTCATCGACCCATCGCTCTACCGGAACCGAGCAAAAGTCTAACCGGTATTTCTCACCCAGCTCCGCCGTCTCGCTACGGAATCTGGTGAGAGATGCGGGCTAACACCGAAAAGCGCAAGACAGAGCCCACCGTGCCTCGCCCCGGTGGGCTCTTGTATGGTGGTTTCGGAAAGACGCCTAATTGATGGGCTCGAGGTCCGCGTAGAAGGACATATAGTCGTTCCCCGCACCATTGGTGATTACGGCCAGGGCGGTGATGTCGTAGCCGTAGAGCACCGGCAGCTCCAATGAGTTCAGCGTGCTGAACATCAGTGGAACCACCTGCAGAAGCAGAAAGGGCAAGACCCTTTCAATGACATGATCATTCAGGTCGACTAGCGGCTCCTCTTCGATCTCGATGGTCGAATGGAAGAGATCCGACATGATCAAACGCAGGGAGCCGTCGGATTTCACCCGAACCGCGAACTCCGCCTCGGCGGTGATCTCCGCCGCCAGGACCAGCTCGTAGTCGCCGTCGATCTCCACGAACATATTCAACCCGGTCGGCTCCAGGAAGACCTCGAGCTGACCCTCCAAGATCCCGTTGTTCAAGCCAATCTGCGAGTAGGGCACGTCACGCGGGATCAGATCGATGCGGACTGGGGCATCCGGCGCAAGCTCGTAGAGCTCGGGGAAGAAGAGGGTCAAGTCCGTGGTCGTCACGTCCCAGGCCAGGCCGTACTTCTGTTCCGCATTCTCGTCGAGCACGATGCAGAGCGCGCCGGAGTCGTGGGCGACGTAGAGCATTTGATTCAGCATATCGTCCGAGATGGACAACGCAAAATCGTAGATATCTTGGGTTCCGGGGATGAAGGGACCAAAGTGAAGTGAGGTGTTCGGCGTGTAGCGGAACTCGCTGTGCTGGGGGCCGCAAGGGTCGCTGTACGCACGAATGCGTGATTGCTCGACCAGGGTGACGCCGCTCCCGTTCTCGTCCACGTCTTCGGGCTGAATAGCCAGCGAGAAGGGGATGTCGAAGACCCAGAGATTCCGGCTGAGCTCGAGCCCCAGGAAGAACTCATCCATCGCTTCGGCTACGTCGATCTGGATGAACTCCTCGATGGTCGACTCCAGCGATTCCTCGATGCTGTCCTCCAAGATGTCCGCAATAATGTCGATGATGAAACACCAGAAACCGGTGTCGTAGCCATAGCCGTCGACCTGCGCGTTCGACCAGTCCATCGTCGTCTGGGCGTGGCCACCGACGGCGTCGATATGCCCCTCGCCCTCGGCGAAGAGACGGTTGACGTCAATCTTGGAGTTGCAGTCGTAGTAGTCGAGGCAGAACGCCCCCTCACCATCGAGGACGAACTCCATTTCGAAATTGGTGACCTCGAAGCTGGCGTAGACCGCGTCCGCGCGCGTGTCGATCCACAGGGAGGGCGGGTCAAAACGCACCGCCGTCACGTGGTCGATGTAGGCTGTATAGGAGAAAAAACAACCTTCGTCGTAGATCTCCATGTCGCGGATTGCCATCAGGGTTTGTTCGAGCTCATCCGCCAACACCACCTCGAGCTCATCGGTGGCCAGCTGCAGAGCGGATTCTTGAACCCGGACGGCCAGACCGCCCGGGACCCAGGAGTGGCGCGGTAGCGTGTCGCCAAGAGCCGTGTTCGCGCCGGTCGCGATCAGCAGCAGGCCAAAGAGTGGAAGAGCGATGGGTGGGCGCATGGGCGAACTCCAATCGGTGGGCTCCGGTGCGACGGCGGAGCTGATTCGGTACCGGCTTCCTCACCCATGCAGGTCTGCCAGGGTCGGTGCCGACGGCTGCCGGGCGTGAATCCGCTGGTACGGGGCCTCGATTTGCACGTGGACCCAGGCCGCCCAGTGGTATCGCAACCTCCAGCACTGCCTCCCCCGGGGGCGGAGAGACCGGTTTCATAAGGTTCAATCCATGCTAACCGGATTCCTCACGGTCGTGTGAGCCTGGTCCCGGCAACGCTCATTTTTGCCTTGAGGTGCGTGCTCCCTCTACTCTCATTTGCATCCGTGAACCACCGGTCGGAACATGGGGGACAATTGTGAGCTTGTTGCGGGTTCGAAGGGCATTGCGCGGATCCACCACAGACCACCGCGTCCCCCGGTGGTGGCTTCCCGGTGGCGCCGAGGAGGAGGGTGTCCCCTTCGACGCCGCGGTCGTACCGGTCCGCCCCGATGAGTTCTTCGCCCGACGCATAGACTGGCTCCCGAGCTGTGATGGCAAACCCTCCCCGCGAGCCGCTTGGAGTCGGCGGGTTGTGGTCTACAATCTCTTCGTCCGCCACGGCACCGCCTTCGATCATGACGGTGACGGCAAGATCGGTGAGTACGTGGAACCGCACGAGCCGCTCGACCCAA
>CAZFNT010000450.1:2175-3942 GCA_964520315.1 uncultured Gemmatimonadota bacterium | reverse complement strand
CCTCAGCCGCTCCCCCATCTCACCCTCGAGCTCCGTAGGGAAGGGACCGTGCCCGACCCGTGTCGCGTAGGCCTTGGCGATTCCCACGACCCGGCCGATCCGCGAGGGCCCGATACCCGTACCCAAGCACGCCCCCCCGGCCGTCGGATTGCTCGAAGTTACGAAGGGGTAGGTGCCGTGGTCGATGTCGAGCATCGTCCCCTGCGCCCCCTCGAGCAGCACTCGGCGCCCCGCGCGCATCGACTCATCGAGCAGCCGCGAAATATCACGAATGCTCGGCCCGAGCCGCCCGGCCGCCTCGACATAGCGCTCCAGTACCTCGTCGCTCTCGACGGGATCCTCGTCGAAGACCTTCTCCAAGAGCCGATTCCCCCGCTCCAGAACCGCGCTGAATCGTTCTCTCAAACGATCCACGTCGAGCAGCTCCGCCGCCTGGATCCCCCCGCGCAGAGCCTTGTCTGAGTACGCCGGCCCGATCCCTCGTCCGGTCGTTCCGATCGAGCGCTCCCCTTTGCTACGCTCCATCGCGCGATCCAGCGCCTTGTGGATCGGCAGAATCAGGTGCGCCTTGGAGCTCAAGAACACCCGCCCCTCCGTCTCGATCCCCCGCTCCCGAATCTGATCGATCTCGTCGAGCAGCGCGAGAGGATCGACAACCACGCCGTTGCCGATCACGCAGACTTTGTCGGGATAGAGCACCCCGGAAGGAACGAGGTGGAACACGAACTTCCGCCCCTCGACGACGACCGTATGCCCCGCGTTCGCCCCGCCCTGAAAGCGGGCGATGATGTCGGCGCGCTCGGTCAGATAGTCGATGACCTTGGCCTTGCCCTCGTCGCCCCACTGGGCGCCAACCACAACCGCTGCTTTCATTGCCTCTCATCCAATCGAAGAGCATCCGCCCGCTCGACCACGCTCATGCGCGGATCGTCCTCGCCATCGTGCCGAACGATCGCGCGCACCGTCTCCATCCCCTCCACGACCCGTCCGAATACCACGTACTTACCATCTAGGTGCGCCAAGCGGCTCAGACAAACAAAAAACTCACTCCTCGCCGAGTCGAGAAACTCCCGCCGCTCCGGCTGATCCCCAAGCGCCTCGGGATCTTCAGAGCGCACCATACCCATAGCACCCAGCGAATGCTCCCCGCTCCCCTGCTCGAAGGCCAGCACCCCCGCCACCGGATCGTCTCCCTCGATTCGCCCGCCCACGATGAGCTCCCCCTCGACGCGCCGGTGAAAGCTGCTCCCATCGTAGGCTCCCGCGTCGGCTCTGAGCGCGAAGCGCTCCGCCGTCAGCGGCGCATGGAGCGTATCGAGGGACACTACGAAAGCGCCGAGATCGGTCTCGACTCGATACCGCGGGCCACTGTCCCGCACGATATCCACCCGATCCGGCGGCTCCTCGTCGCCGGCGCACGCCCCGGCGCAGAGCACGAGGAGCGCGAGCCGCAGTTGGTGAGCGCCCGGGCTCCTCAATCCTCGGTAGTCGACGCGTCGATGTGGTCGACCACGTCACCGAAGATCACCAGCTCGTTGAACTGATCGTCCATGAAGCGAGTCTCGATGCGCCAGCTGAGCCCGACGATCGTGGTGTCCGCGCCGCCGCTCGTCGTATCTGCGAAGCTGAAGTGGCCGAGATCGAGCATCGCCAGAATCTGCAAGTTGTCGAGCTCGACCCCGAGATCGTCCGGATCGACCTGGACGTGGGTCGTGTCTCCGACCACCAGCGAGTCGATCTCGAAAAAGTCGAGCGCGACGTTCGGAA
>CAZFNT010000450.1:0-2165 GCA_964520315.1 uncultured Gemmatimonadota bacterium | reverse complement strand
AATCGGCGAACCATCCGAAACAAAGGCGTAGCGGTCGTTCTCGTCGTCCCGATCTACGAACCAAACATCGGCGGGACCGTGAGTCGTGGCCTCGAGCTCGGCCCCTTCGTTCACCTTGTTGGTGATGATCAACACCTGGCCGTTGGCCGCCGCGAGGCTGGGAGCATCGCAGGGATCACACGCGCCGGTCACCTCACCGGTGACGAGATCGGCCGCCACATCGATCCAGTAAACATCGACCGTGTCGTCCTCGACCCGATAAAGGGCGATGTCGGTAGTGTCCGACTGCCCTTCGCCGGTCTTGATCACCTGCCCCAAATGCCCCTGGATCGCGTCTCCCGGCTCGAAGAGCCCGTGGTCGAGCTGAGTCGAATCCGCCCAGAAGACGATCGTGAAATCGGGCGTCGAGGTCGGAGTCGCGCTGTGGTTGATCACGTGAGTCGCGGCGTCGTAGCCGGTGATCGTCTCCACGCCGTCTCGCCAACTGCTCACACTGATCGTTCCAACCGAATCGATGATCTGGTCGGCCGGGTAGACCCCATCCAAGACCGGATCATAAGTGGTATCCGCAGGCAGCACGTAGAAGCTGTTCGAGATCAGTGAATCGATCCGCGCGGCCACCTGGGCGGCCTTGAAGCTCTGCGAAGTTCCGAGCACCGTCTCGATGGCCTCGTCGGTATCGACATCCAGACCCACCAAGGGATCCACGACTCCGCCGTTGACCTCGAGAGGATCGTTGGTGCGCCAAGGATCGCGCTCCACGGTGATCTCGGCATAAGGGTTGGCGGTCGCCACATACTTGGCCGGCCCGCTGACACCCTCTTCCTTCACGGTGATCGTCTCGTCGACCAGCGCGAACTCCCAATTCGCGTAGAGGTTCATTCCCAGATTCGCGGAATCGAGGTCGGCCTCGATCCAAGATCCCGAGACACGGACCAGCGTAGCGTTCTCCACCGCCGTCGTGTCGCCGCCAACGACCACCGGGCTGCCGTCGGCCTGGAGGTAGTACGCCTCGGCGATCGCCGTGACCACGTCGGCCAGCGCCGTCAGTGCGGAGCTCGGGGCCAGCTCCAGCGGATCCGGGCCGGCGGGCGGGTTCGACCCATCATCATCGTCGTCAAAGCAGCCAGACACGCTCAGCGCGCCGGTAAGCCCAAGCGCAATAAGCCGGAACCATCGATTCGTAGGCATCGGTTTCTCTCAGTTCCAGAAGACCGGTCAAATGACCCGCGCCGCGCGCGAATTAGAGAAGGATCGATGATGTTATGGGGGGGTGAGAAGGGTGTCAAGAAGGCGCTGGCGTTTTGACATGGGGTGTAGCTGTCATGTCGCCTCCCAGTCTCCCCTACCTTCGCGATGGACCGCCTCCGAAGCCCTTGCGGCGCCGCCGCGGGGCATGGCAGGGTCGGGTGAAGTTGAGATCGCCGACGGCAGGGTCGGGCCAAGTTGAGGATTCCAGCCGGCCGCGGTCGGTTCGGGCTCGTAAGTCGTTGCGCATCGGTCGCCGAATCCGCCGATTCGCCGCGAAAACCAATTTCGGCCCGGGCTGCCGTCGCGGGTTTCAACTTCACCCGGGCCTGGTTCGGCGGCTATCGGTTTCGCGCCGACCTGGCGGGGAGAACTCGGTGGACAATTCGCGCGATCTGGCGGGGCGCCAGGGGCTCGGGCAGGTGCTGCGGCGCACCGAGATGAAGCGGAGACAACTCGGCTGGAGCGCCCGCTGTCGCAAGGCACGGAAGTGCGCCATCGTCGGCCTCCCGCTACGTGAACAGCCGCCGCAACGCCGCGGCCGCGAGTTGGTGAGAAGTCCGGGCCAGGCATGAGCCGGCGGCCTCCCCTCCGTCCCTGTGCCCTGGCGCCTTTGCGTTGGTAAGGAGTCTCGAGACGCCAGCGGGCATCTGACCTATCGACATAACCACAGGATCCCCGTGGGGACTTTTCACTGGCGGGCTGGCGGCCCTTCCTCCCGGCCAGGCCCGCCCAGCGTACTGGCGAAAACCCTCGTTCTAGCGCGCCCCGTCGCGCTCCATTCTCCGAGCCCGGACGCTTTGACGCCGCTGGCGCGCTCGAGCGGGCCGCTTTGCCCTCCCCTGGCAATCGCCGAGATGCCGATTAGGGTCCGGAAAGAAACAAACGTGTCAGATCGCGCCCAGATTTGGGTCAGA
>CAZFNT010000449.1:0-3949 GCA_964520315.1 uncultured Gemmatimonadota bacterium | reverse complement strand
GATGAACTCGATCTCGGACTTGGCGAAAGACGAAAACCCGGTTTGAATGGCCTATTCGCAGAAACATACACCGGTGACAAGCTGGCCAAGATCCGCAGCACGATTACATACGAGTGGAGCCACTCTTTCAGCGACGTTCTCCAGGCGCTCATCGGAGCGGGACTGCGAATCGATGAGGTGCGGGAGTTCGATCGCTGTAGCTACCAGGCGCTCCCGATCATGAAAGAGGTCGAAAAGGGATGGTGGAAGCTCCCCAAGGAGGCGGGCTCTCTGCCTCTGATGTTCTCGATTCGAGCGACGCATCGGCGCGGTGCCCCGAGCTGCCTACCGCCCCCGCTCGAAGAGTCCCCACAGAAAGAGCCCGAGCCCGAAGAGCCCGACCGGTACGCCGAGCGGGAGGAGCATTACGGTCACGCCCATCGCGAGCCCCACGATCATGAGAAGCACTCCGACGCCGATCGCGCCGACGTGCCCGAGCAATCCGAATAGCCGCTTTCCTGTTCTCGCCACGCCGCCGTCTTGTTGCTGAATCTCAGCCATGTTAGCTACCTCGAAACCTGTCATTGGGCAACCTGAGAGTGGGGCGTCACGCTCCTGGTACTGAACAGAATACATCCTCGAAGAGGAGAAGGGCACGTCGGAATCGCTCGCGTAGATCCGCGCGGCACATGAGGCGACCGCTCTGGCCGGTGGTCTGCTACCCTCACAGCTTCCCAAAACCGCCCATCACTGGGAGATGGCGCAATGCTCTTCAGAGACAAACGACAGGAAAACGTGGTCGCCGAGATCGAGCGCTTCTGCGGGATGGTGGGAGAGGCGGTCTCCGAGCACTCGAAGATGGTCTGTGATTACATCGTGGGTAATCAGCAGTTCCGAGACGTATCGAAGCACGTTCACGAGCTCGAGAGCGGCGCCGATCTGATCCGCTTCGAGGTGGAGAGGGAGATGTACCGCGGTGCATTCCTGCCAGCCTATCGACAGGACTATATCGATCTTCTCGAAACCCTCGATCGAGTCGCGAACAAGGCCGAGGACTCCGCCGATCTGATCTTCCTCGCGCGGCCCGAGATCCCGGATGAGATCAAGGACGATCTTCGCGAGATCTGCGAGCTGACATCGAAGTGCTACGAGCCGATCCCCGAGATGGTCAAGAGCACGCTGCGTGATGAGCACGAGGTTCAGGAGCAGGTCGAAGAGATCGGCCGCCTCGAGCAGCAGATCGACAAGATTCAGTTCTACGCGGTGCGCAGGGTCTACCGCGAGCTCGACCTCGAGAAGATCGACAAACTGGTTCTCAAGATGGTCATCGACCTGGTCTGCGGAGTGAGCGACCGGATAGAGAATGTCGGAGATCGGCTCTCGATTATCGCCATCAAGCGGAAGATGGGTTGAGCTTGGCGGTCTCCGCGAGGCATGAGCCGCAGACTCCTGGAGCTTCACGGAGAGTCACGGGATGACCTTTGCCCTGGGTGTCGCCATTGTCGTGGCGGGCCTGTACGTGGGCGCCAACATCGGCGCCAACGACGCCGCGAACTGCATCGGCGCATCGGTCGGCGCGGGGCTCATCCGCTACAGGACGGGGATCGTTCTGGTCGCGGTTTTCGTCGTCGCGGGCGCCCTCTTGCAGGGCGGCACCGTCGCGAAGACCGTGGGCAAGGGGATCGTCACCGTCCCGCTCTCGCCCGCGGCGGTGCTCGCCTCATTGCTTTGTGGGGGGCTCTTCGTCTCGGTCGCCACCTTCCGGAAGATCCCGGTGTCCACTTCACAGTCGATCGTGGGCGCGGTGGCTGGGGTCGGCATCGCGGGCGATCTGCCGATGGATTGGTCCAGGACTCTGAGTATCGGGGGATCCTGGGTCCTCTGTCCGCCACTGACCGCGCTGCTGACCTACCTGGTTTATCGAGCGACTCTGGCGATCCTCGCTCGACAGAAGGAAACGCGCACGCCGAGAAAGATCCTCCGGTGGCTCGTCTTGGCATCGGCCGCATACGGTTCCTACTTTCTCGGTGCCAACCACCTCGGCAATGCGATCGGCCCGATCCTAGGCCTGGGCACCGAGATCCTGGACATGCGCCTACTTACGGTCTTGGGGGCTCTGTCGATCGCCGTCGGCGCCCTGCTCTTTGGCAGAGGCGTCGCCGAGACGGTGGGAAGCAGCATCATCCCCCTCGACCTGCCCGGTGCGTTCGCCGCGCAAGTGTCGGTGGGCGTCGGGCTTCATCTGTTCTCGGTGTGGGGTGTGCCGGTGTCGACATCACAAGCCATCATGGGCGCGCTCGTCGGCATCGGCCTCTGCCGCGGAATCAGGGCTGTTTCCCGTCGTAAGATGCTGGAGATCGCGCTCGGCTGGGTCGCTACGCCGACCTGTGCCGGCGCGGTATCGTTCCTGCTCTTCATGTTCATTCGGGCAAGCTCCGCCTAGGGTCGGCGAAGAAATAGCTTGCTATCTTGGCATCCCATCTGCACCACATCTGGGCGCAAGAGTCCCTAGCTAGTTCCGGGTGCCCCAAGACCAACATTCGCACGGCTCGGGCACGCATCAGGTGGCGGATCCCGGTATAACGTCGCACCGATAGATCATGGACGTTCGCGCGCTCGGATTGATATCGTACGACCTTTCGCGCTCATCACGACCCGACCCTCCCTCTCAGCGAGAATCGATGCGCTTTCTCCTGCAACTGCTCTTCTTCTTCGCCCTTGGGATCGTTCTCAGGGAGATGGGGCGCTCCGTGTTCGGCTCGAAGTCGAAGAAGACGAGGCGGACGGTGTCGGGACGTTCGGCCAACCGGGCCGAGCGCGATCTGGGCAAGGCGATCGACGCCGAGTTCGAAGTGATCGAGGACGAGTGATGCGTGTGTTGATCATCGGCGGCGGCGGCCGCGAACACGCCCTGGCTTGGGCGATCGAGCGCAGCCCCGGCGCGAGCGCCATCCACACCAGCCCGGGCAATCCAGGGACCGCGCTCCTCGGCTCGAACCACCCCGGCGGCGACGCAGAGCAGATCCTCGAGCTGACCGCGCGTCTCGAGATAGATCTGGCGATCGTCGGCCCCGAAGCTCCCCTGGTCGATGGCATGGCCGACCGGCTCCGAGCGAGCGGCATCGCTGTTTTCGGCCCATCGGCGGTCGCGGCCAGGCTCGAAGGCAGCAAGGTTTTCGCCAAGCGTTTCATGCGCGATAACGCAATCCCCACCGCTCCCTTCGAGGTTTTCGACGATGCCGAAGCGGCGCGCGCCTTCGTCCGCTCGGCCGGCATGCCGCTGGTGGTCAAGGCTGACGGCCTGGCCGGAGGCAAGGGGGTGCTCGTGCCCCCTTCGCTCGACGAGACCCTCGAAGCCGTCGATCGCGTTTTGGTCGATCGCGCCTTCGGCGACGCCGGCGCCCGCGTGCTCCTCGAAGAGCGGCTCGCCGGCCCCGAGCTCTCGGTGATGGCGATCGTCGACGGCCGCCGCTGGCTCAGCCGGCCACCCTCGCGCGACCACAAACGTCTGCTCGACGGCGACCAGGGTCCGAACACCGGCGGAATGGGCGCCATCGCGCCGGTGCCCGGCCTCGACCCCAATCTTCTCGAGATGATCGATCAAGATGTGATCGGCGCCGCCGTGCGCGGTATGGAACGTCGGGGTACTCCCTTCGCCGGCTGTCTCTACGCCGGTCTGATGCTGACCCCCGAGGGCCCCCGCGTGCTCGAGTTCAACGTGCGCTTCGGCGATCCCGAGGCCCAGGCCCTGCTTCCACTCGTCGAAGGCGACTTCGCGCACCTCCTCCTCTCCGCGGCCCACGGCGAGATCGACCCCGGCGCGGTGACGATTCGAGATGCGGCCGCCGCGACCGTGGTCATGGCCGCCCCCGGCTACCCCGCCCGGCCCGAAAGCGGAATGCCGATCGAGGGGCTCGATGATCTGCCCCCGGATCTGATCGCTTTTCACGCAGGAACATCCTTTCGTGGG
>CAZFNT010000448.1:2909-3957 GCA_964520315.1 uncultured Gemmatimonadota bacterium | reverse complement strand
CAGTCCCCACCCATGAACGCCGCGGTCAAGCTCTCGGGGCGCACCAGCAGAGAGTGTGCGTGCATCCACGGCTCGGCGTCGGCCGGAAGGCAGAAGCCGAGCATCGCGATGAAGGAGGAAACGATGATTGCGGGTGTGCGTCGAAACATCATTCGAGAATCCAGCCTTCCTTTACCTGTCCTCCATGGCCCGTCATGTCGGAGCGCGGACCCTCAGGATACTAGTTTGGCCAGAGCGGGTGACGGTCGAAGAAGGCGGTCGAATTGTTCACCAGACTGTCGCCACGGGGTAGCGCCGAATCTGGGCGTCTGGCGTGAGAATCGAGAGGCCGTGCTGGATGGCGGAGCAGACGAGCATGCGATCGAAGGGGTCGCTGTGGATGGGGGGGAGGCGCTCCAAGTGGAAAATCGTCGCTTCGTCGAGGGGAAGGGATGCGATGTCGTGTCGGGCGCGTCGATCCGGCAGGTAGCTCTCCGGTGGGTCCGGCAGGACCAGCTTGCCCAACCCATGTTTGACCTGAATCTCCCAGGCCGATACCGCCGACAGAAAAAGCTCTGTGTCGGCCGATTCGAAGAGTGCGATTGCCCGCTCGGAGAGCGCCGGCGCGTCCGCCATGAGCCAGACGAAGGTGCAGGTGTCGAGCAGCAGTCTCAATCCTCTCGCCCTTCGAAGGCGTCGAGCAGCCAGTCGGGCAAGGGGTCGAAGAAGCTGTCTGGGATCGACACGCGGCCCCGGTCGTAACCGACGCGCCGGCCGACTCGTCGCGGCTCCTCGATCGCCACCAGCTCGACGGCGGGCACGTTTCGCTTACAGACCACGACCCGTTCGCCGCGCCGCGCCGCGTCGATATAGCGAGAGAGGTTGGCTTTGGCTTCGTGGATATTGACCTGAATCATGACTAGAAACTAGACCATGTTGGGGGACAGGTCAATCGGGTCCGACGCGCCCTGTCTTCTGCCCGGGTGCGGCCGACACGCCGCAGGGAGCATCAGCGCGCAGAAGGTCGTCCGCGGCGCGCTCGGCCGCAACACCGAGTAGACGCCGGCGC
>CAZFNT010000448.1:0-2899 GCA_964520315.1 uncultured Gemmatimonadota bacterium | reverse complement strand
CGTCGAAGAACGCTTCGATGTAGTCGCGATCGCTTTCGTACCCCGCGTGTGGGTTGCCGGCGTCGAACTCTCGCGCATGGAAGACCATTCCGAGGTGGGCGCCGCTCTCGTAGTGAGATCCCGTCGGATCGTAGAGCTCGAACATTTCGATCGCGAAAGCATCGAGATCGTGTCCGTTGGAACTGAATGAGCCGACATCGATCTGCGCGTGACCTATTCCAGGCACGTTCCAGATGTGTTGGTCGAGGCCGTCGTCGCTGAGTTGGTGGCAAGTCGACACGGTCGTGAAGATGTGCGGATGTCCGTCGCTGTTGCGGTCGATCGCGCCGGTGGCGTAGATGTTGTTGGACTGCCACTCCCACTGCTGCATCTCTTCATTGCCGTCGGGACCTTGAGCGGCGATATTGAGGCGATTCGGGGCCGAGTTCGGAACACCGTTCTGGGTCAACCAGAACTGCAGTCGCTGCAGCGGGGCGAATGCTTCAGCGACGGTTCCTTGGCGGGAGAACCCGAATGAGCAGGTGGAGTCGATGTCAGGCACGAAATGATCGGCGATATACCCATCGGGGTTGGCATGACCGCAGTCGTGGTGGTGGAAGCCGACTTTGTGACCGGCGAGTACTGCTTGCCTGAGCAAGTTCTTGGCCCAGGCGCTCGACTCGATCGTTTCGGCCCAGTCGGACGCCAGGAGCACCGTAAGCGCATGGCCGCGGTCGCTGGCGGTGCGCACGAGATCGATCAGCTTCGCGCCGTTGTCTTGGGAGACGTGGCCGGGATCGCAGTGGATCGTCGCGTGCACGCCCGCTAGTGCGGGGGCAGCGATCATGAGTGGGAGACAGGTCGGCCACCAAGATGTCATCTGCTTTCTTCTCCTTGGTTGGGGTCCGCTCGAGAATCGGTAGCTATTTTGGCATCCCATCTGGGTGCGATCTGATACGTTCGTTTCTTTCCGGACCCTTAGGATAATCGGCAATCGGAGGATCCGCTGGATGGGATTTCCGGGGCGTGCTCCGACGAGTTGCCAGACATCGGGCGTGCCCCGCTCGCGCACGCGTTCAGAAGCGATGTTGGGCCCGCGACGCTTCGGTCCGCAGCGACCGGAGTTGGCGTCGCTCTGGAATCCGGCGCCCGGAAAATGCGTATCGCCCCCCTACTCCACACTGCACTCGAAGGCTCACTCGACATCTGGATCGCTCGCGCGCAAGAGCACGACGGTGGCGGTGTAGCTGCCCAATGGCGCCGGGCCCGGAGCGCTCACGCTCAATGGACTGGAGAGCCGGCCGCCCCACGGGAGGTTCAGTGGCGGCCCGCTGTAGATTAGCGCAACCGGCCCGGTGATTCGTATGATGTTCCTGAGCCGCCGGACGTGATGGGTGAGTTGGAGGCGGATCGCGGAGCAAGTGCGCATCTCTAGCCCGAGAGGACCTGAAGTAGGCTACTCTGCCGGTCCACACCGGCTCGCCAAGAAGCGACGTTCAACACCGGAGATCGGCCATGACGGCGACTCGACGCGATTCCGCGCCTGCGGGGATCGAAGAACTGAGAGATCTGATCGGGCGAACGCCACTGATCGAGATCCGCTGCCGCTACCAGGGGCGGGCGATCTCGGTTTGGGGTAAGCTCGAGTCGACGAACTTGACCGGTAGCATCAAAGACCGCATGGCTGTGCACATTCTCGAGCATGCATACGATCGCGGCATCATCGAACCCGGCGATGTGATCGCCGAGGCGACATCTGGGAACACTGGAATCTCGTTCGCGGCACTCGGGCGGGCACTTGGGCACCCGGTGCGGATCTTCATGCCCGACTGGATGAGTCTGGAGCGCGTGCAGATCATACAAAGCCTCGGCGCCACGATCATTCCGGTGTCGCGAGAAGACGGCGGCTTTCTCGGTAGCATCGATCGGGCCACCGCCTTCGCGGAGTCGATGGGCAGTGTGTTCCTGCCTCATCAATTCGACAACCGAGCCAATATCGAAGCCCACTACCGAGGCACCGGTCCCGAAATCGTCGCGCAGATGGCCGAGCGAGGCGCGACGCCCTCGGCTTTCGTGGCCGGCGTGGGGACGGGGGGAACGGTGATGGGCGTGGGGCGCTTTTTTCGCGAGCGTCTGGGGAAGAGTGTCGCTATCCATCCGCTCGAGCCGGCGAACTCGCCGACGATGCGGACTGGGAGGAAGGTCGGCAAGCATCGGATTCAGGGAATATCGGACGAGTTCGTGCCATCGGTCCTCGATCTCGAGTGGCTCGATGAGATCATCGATGTTTGGGACGGAGACGCTATCTTGATGGCGCAGCGTGTGGCGGCCGAGCTGGGTCTGCCGATCGGGATTTCGTCGGGGGCGAATCTGATCGGGGCGCTCCTGGTCGGTAGCGAGATGGGCGATGGCGCACAAGTGGCGACAGTGTTCCCGGATTCGCACAAGAAGTATCTCAGCACCGACTACTGCTCCGAAGAGGAATGCAAGGACCACTATGTGAGTGGCAAGGTGGATCTGTTGGGATTCGGTGTGCAGCGGATGGGGTAGAGGTGCTCGTCGATTTGCGAGCGGGCCGTGTTCGAAGACAAGATGGTATGCTCTACCGGGATCCGGCGCCGGGTGCTCTCAACCATGAAACGCGAGAGATGAGAATGACGAATCGCAGAAACCCGATCGACCGGCGCCACCTCCTGCTCGGCGTCCTCACCGCCCTCTCCTTCAGTGCTCTTGCTATCGCGGGGGATTCCGCGCCCTCCCCTGTCCAGTCGGTCGATCTGCCGGCGCCCGGTCCTGATGATCGCTGTGCGGTGTGCGGCATGTTCCCGGCCAAGTACCCGAAATGGAGCGCCACGGTTTTGTTCGAGGACGGGCATGCGGACCATTTCGATGGGCCCAAGGACCTCTTCAAGTACCTCCT
>CAZFNT010000447.1:0-3979 GCA_964520315.1 uncultured Gemmatimonadota bacterium | reverse complement strand
CCCAGCGCGGCTCCGCGGTGCACTTCTTCCTGCACCTCTTCCTCGTGACGCACGGCCTCACAGAGGCCGACGTGAAGCTCTCGTTCATGAAAGGGGAGGAGCTGGCTCCGGCCCTGGCCGCCGGAGAGATCGATGCCTTCTCCATGCGCGAGCCTTTCGTCAGCGAAGCGGAGCATCTGCTCGGCGACAAGGCGATCGTCTTCGCCGAGCCTGGCCTCTATCAGAAGAGCTTCAATCTCGTCGCCACCTCCGCCTTCATCGCCGCGCGACCCGAGGCCCTTCGCCGTCTCGTCGCCGGCGTGCTCGCAGCCGAGACCTTCGCCCGCGACTCTCCCGAGCTTGCCCGCGGCGCCGTCTCTTCGCGCACCGGAATTCCATCCGAACGGGTGGCCGAGCTCTGGCGTGAGATCGACCTCGACTTCACGCTGAGACAGGAGCTGCTGCTGGCAATGGAAGACGAAGCCCGATGGGCAATGGAGAACCGCCTCGTCCCCGGCGCACAGGTACCGAACTTCCTCGACCACATCCACGCCGCTCCTCTGGGTGACGCGCGACCCGACGCGGTGACGATCGTCGGAGCGCGGGCGAACCCACAGGGATGACCATCCGCGACCGCCTGATCGCGAGCGCGGCCTTGACCACGCTGCTCTCGGCGATTCTCGGTCTGGTGCTCATCACCAACGCCCGCGAGGTGACCCGCCTGGTCGACCGGGCCCGCTGGGCCGACGAGCTGGTCGATCAGGCCAGCCTGCTCGGCAATCTCACCTACGACTACCTGACCCATCCGAGCCCCCGCGCCCAGGATCAATGGTCGATCGTTCAGAAGCGCATCGAAGGCTCTCTCGACCGCCACCGCCTGCTGGGCACGCCCGAGGAAGAGCGCCTCGCCGGTCTGAGAAGGCACAACCGGTGGCTCGTGGACGCCTTCGGCCGAATGGTCGAAGCACAAGCCGATCTCGAGAGCGCATCGGCCACGCCCGCGGCGGCCCGCGAGCTGAGCGCCCGGCTGGCCGGCCAAATCGCCAGCCGCATTCAAGCGCTGGAGCGCGAGATCATCGCCCTGCAGGAGCGCGCACTCCAATCGATCGCCCTCGCCCAGAAAGGTCTCGTCGCCTTGATCCTGCTCTTCGTCGGTGCGCTCGTCGTCGCCCTGCCGATCTCGGGCCTTCTGATCGTCCGGAGCATCGCCCGCCCGGTCGCGGCCCTCATGCGGGGCACCGCCGTCGTGGCCGCCGGAGACCTCTCGCACAAGGTCGGCACCCTCGCCGACGACGAGCTCGGCGAGCTCTCTCGCGCCTTCGACCTAATGACCGAGAGCCTGCGCGCCACCACCGTCTCCCGCGAGGAGCTCGCCCGCGCCAGCCGCTACAAGAGCGAATTCCTGGCGAATATGTCTCACGAGCTGCGCACGCCGCTGAACTCCCTCTTGATCCTCTCCCGCGCCCTGGCCCGAAACGACGAGTGCAACCTCGACGCGGACCAGATCAAGAAAGCCGAGACGATCCGCGACGCGGGCCAGGATCTGCTGCACTTGATCAACGAGACCCTCGATCTCTCGAAAGTCGAGGCGGGCAAGCTCGAGATCCACAGCGCCGTGCTCGATCTGTCCGATCTCGTGCGGGGCATCGAGGCACAGTTCCGGCCGATCGCGCTCGAGAAGGGACTCGATTTCCAGATTCGCACCGGGACCGGGGTGCCGCCGACCCTGGCGACCGATTCGAAGCGCCTGGAGCAGATCCTGCGCAATCTGATCTCGAACGCCATCAAGTTCACCCACTCAGGCTCGGTCACGCTCGAAATCGCCCGGCCCGACGAGCCCCACGCCGACTTCGGAGCCGACGCCCTCGCCTTCGCGGTGGTCGACACCGGCATCGGCATCGCCCACGATCAGCAGAACGCCATCTTCGACGCCTTCCACCAGGTGGAGACCACGGTCGCCCGCGGCCATGGAGGCACCGGACTGGGGCTGGCGATCTCGCGCAAGCTGGCGGCGCTCCTCGGCGGCGGAATCGGGCTCGAGAGCCGCCCCGGAAAAGGGAGCCGGTTCACGCTCATCCTCCCCTGCATCTACACCGGCGCCATTTCGGAAGAGCGCAAGCCCGAGGAATTGCGTCCGCTTCCGGCTCTGCGCGAGACCACCGCGCACTCCCCATCCCCCGAATCGATGTTTGTTTCCGACGACCGCGAGGGGATCGAAGGGGACGACCGGAGCATCTTGGTGATCGAAGACGACCGCCCCTTCGCCGAGATCGTTCGCGACCGGATCCGCGCCCGTGGGCTGCGTTGCCTCGTCGCGGGGGACGGCACGAGCGGGCTGCTTTTGGCGCGCGAGCACCTGCCCAGCGCCGTGATTCTCGATCTCCTCCTGCCCGATCTCGACGGGCGGCAGGTCCTCGAGGCGATTCAGTCCGACATCGCGACGCGGCACATCCCCGTGCAGGTGATTTCGGTTCGCGAACCCGACCGGGCTCTGATGAGCAGTGGGATCATCGGCCACATCGTCAAGCCGGTGGACGAGGGGGCGATCGACGCGGCCTTGGCGTGGATCGAGAGCCGCCTCGCCTCGCGGAAGAAAAGGGTGTTGTTGGCTCTCATCGAGGAGTCCGACCGCTCCACTCTCCTCGATCTGATCGAATCGGAAGAGATTCTTGTGGACGTGGCCCACGATGCCGGGGAAGCCGCCGAAATGCGACGCGAGGGGCGATTCGACCTGGTGGTCTGGGGCCCCGCCGCACTGTTTGCGTCAGGCTCGGGTCTTCCGAGCACGGTCGAACCCGATCCGGTTTTGGCGGCGCCGCCGGTCCTTCTCTACTCGGGGCGCGCGCTCACTCCCGCGGAGAAAGAGGCGCTGGCGGAGCGCGAAGAAGAGGCCGCGTGGCTTGGGGTTCTCTCACCCGCCCAGCTCCTCTCACAGCTCGTGCTCCATCTCAACAAGGCGGCCGAGACTATGGAGAGCGGGGCGTGCGAGCTCGTCAGCCGGCTCCTCGATCCCGACCGGATCTTGAAGGACCGCCGGGTGCTCTTGGTCGACGACGATCTTCGCGGCGCCTTCGCCCTCTCGGCGGAGCTGCGCCAGCACGGGATCTATGTGACCCTGGCCGAGAACGGCCGGCAGGCGCTGGAGCGGCTGGAGGAGCCGCCCGATACTGAGCTCGTGCTGATGGATGTGATGATGCCCGTGATGGATGGCTACGAGGCGATGCGCCGGATCCGCGAACAGGAGCGTTTCGAGGCCTTGCCGATCGTGGCCCTCACGGCGAAGGCGATGCCCGGCGAGCGGGAACGGTGCATCGAGGCGGGCGCGAGCGACTACCTGGCGAAGCCGGTGCGGATCGAAGTACTGGTTGCCTTGCTGCGGGTGTGGCTTTCCTGCGCGACCCCGATAGCTGGCAGGGTTTAGGATCGAGATCGAAAGAGCGCAAGCATGACCCGAGCGAAGATCCTGATCGTCGACGATGAGCCGAGGAATCTGCTGGCGATGTCAGCCATTTTGGGGGATCTCGATGTCGAGATCGTCGAGGCGACGAGCGGCGAGCAGGCCCTCTCGCTCGCTCTGGCCCACGAGCTGGCGCTGGTCCTTCTCGATGTGCGCATGCCCGAGATGGATGGGTTCGAGGCCGCCGGGCTGCTCCGGGGGAATCCGAGCACCGAGGCGGTGCCGATCATCTTCGTGACCGCCACGACACGCGAGCTGCGTCAAGAGTTCAAGGGCTACGACGCCGGCGCGGTCGACTTCCTTTTCAAGCCGGTGAACGAAACGATTTTACGGAGTAAAGTTGCAGTTTTTCTAGAACTTGATCGGCGCCGGCGTGCCCTCGACATCGCCCATCAGAAGATGCGCGAATCGGATCTCTTCCTTCGGTCGATTCTGGCGTCGATGAGCGACGGGGTGGTGGTGACCGACGGTGAAGGACGAACGCTTTTCAGCAATTCCGCCTGCGATCGTCTCTTGGGTGTGCCGGTGGCGAAGACCGATTCG
>CAZFNT010000446.1:0-3982 GCA_964520315.1 uncultured Gemmatimonadota bacterium | reverse complement strand
GGATCTAGCTCCGCGTAGGCTTCAAAGCGAGCGCTTCGGCGTATCGAGTGAGGGCGCTTTCGGCGGCCGCGCGGGAGGTGGCGGCGGGGCAGCCCTTCTCTTCGAAATGGCAGGCGAGCACCCGCAAGCGGCCGGTGCGGCGATCGGCCTTGAGGTCGAAACGGGCGACGAGATGTTCTCCCGCGAGCACCGGAAGGCAGTAGTAGCCGTAGACTCGCTTCGCGGCGGGCTTGAAAATCTCGAGCACCTGATGGAAGGCGAAGAGGCGTTGCACGCGCTCGCGGTCCCAGAGCACGGGGTCGAAGGGGGAGAGCAGGACGCCGCGAGCGGCGCGGGGGCGGGTGCGCTCGAGTCGGGCGGCGAGCTCGCGGTCTTCCGGGGTGATCCAGCCGGTGGTGGGCGGACCCTCGTGATTCTGGAGGGCGCTTTGCTGGATTCGCCCCGCGGCTTCGAGGCGAGCGAGGGCGGACGCGATCTCTCTGCGCCGTCCTCGTAGCCGCCAAGTATCGATCAGGGTCTTGGAGGTGGCCCATCCGTGGCCACGGAGGGCGCGAAGCAGGAGCTGCTCCAGGGCCTGGTCCTCGGCGATTTCTCGCGCCAGGCATGACGCGGGAATGACGCGCTCGGCGAGATCGTATGCGCGCTGGAAGTTGCGTCGCTCACGGATCGCGAGCTCCCCGCTCGACCAGAGAGCCGACGCAACCCGCTTGGCGATCTTGAGATCCCACCAGCCTCGGCTGCCGCGCCCTTCCATCTCGAGCGACCGGATCGGCCCCCCCTGGCGAATGCGATCGCGCAAGTTCGCGGCGACGCGCGGGTGCTTGCCGACGATGTCGTCCCACCAGGGGTGGTGCTGGAAGTCGCGGCGGCGGAACGCGAAGGTCGGGTAGAGAGAGAGGGGAAGCCAGCTCGCCTCGTGGCCCCAGTATTCGAAGATCGGCTCGCGCGGTCTTAGGAGCGATTCCGCGAGCGCGGGATCGAAGCCGGCAAGGCGGGATAGGAGCACGATCGCATGGCTTCGGGCTCCCGCGATCGAGACGGTGTCGAGCTGCAAATAGCCGAAATGATCGATGATCGAGAGCGCCGCCTGCCGGGCGCCGGCTCCGCCGCCCGCGGCCCGCGCGGGCAGGCCCACCCAGTCCGCTTTGAGCAGGCCGGCCTTGGCAAGCGCGAGACGCCGGGCTTCGCGAATGGAGAGATCGGCGGTAGATCGCGCTGCGTCATTTCGCGGGCTGTGGCGCGTCATTCCACTACTGAACCACAACGCGCTTCATGATCTGTCCGACATGGCCGTCCGGGTAGGCGCCGACCTCGATCACGAGATCGTAGCTGCCCGGGGGCGTGGAATGGGGCAGCGTGAGACCGATCTGCGCGTTGTGGGTTTGCCCCGGGCCGACCGTGAAGCTCTGCACGGCCGCCAGCGGCTGCCGCACGACCGCGCTCTCCACCTCGGCGGAGGACCAGAGATCGAGCGTCTGGTCGCCGGCCAGAGTGTTGGTCAGCGCCACGTCGATCGTCACCTGGTCGCCTGGCAAGACACTCTCCGGCACTCCGGCGAGGGTCATCTCGTTGCCCAGCATCGCCCAGGGGTAGTCGGCGAGCTCTATGAAGAGCTGCTGGGCGTAGCGGTTCTCGTCTACGAGGGTCGGGATCTGGCTCTCGTTCGGCCAGAAGCTGGAGCCGACCTCCGCGGTGAACGAAAAGGTCTTGGCCTTGCCGCCCCGCCGCTCGCCGTACATGAAATCGTCCCACTCCCCGTTGGCGGTGTAGATCGCGCCCGACTTCGGGTTTCCGGCGAGGTAGCCGTTGAAGCGGGTGGCCTCGTCGCCGAGGGCGTAGAAGAGGGAATGGTCGGGAGTGTCGGCCCGAGTGTAGCTCCAGGTGTAGAGGAAGAGGTCGCCGTAGGAGTGGTACGAGATGCAGAGCGCGAAGTCGTTTTCCTCGACCAGCGGCACCATTGCCAGGGTTTCGGGCTCCGAGAGTGGCGCCGTCCCGCGGTAGGTCTCCATGAACTTCCAGCTACTAGAGCCGATCTCATCGTAGCCCCACTCGTAGGTCCAGTTCCGGTTCAGGTCGACCCCCCATCTCCAAGAGAAGGTCGCCCCGTTGCGGTTGCGGTTCTTGCGCCACATGGCGTTGTTCTCGGCGACCGTGTGGTGGCCGTCGGGGTTGAGCATCGGCACCACCCAGATCTCGCGCGTGTCGACCCATTCGGTGATCTGCGGGTCGGTGCCATAGGCGTCGGTCAGGTCGTGGATCAGCTCCAGAGGGATCTCGACCGTTAGCACCTCGCGCGCGTGGGTGTTGCCAATGAAAAGCACCGCGGGCTCGTCCGTTTCTTCGATATCGGGCTGATCGGTGATCTTCACTGCCCAGATGCTCCGATCGGCGCCCATGTTCACCGTCTCCCAGGTGGGGCCGAGATCGTAGACGCGCAAGATATCGGAATGATCGAGCACCGCCTCGTCGAGCACGTCGAGCATTTCGTCGTAGGTGTGGTAGGCGCCCATGTCGCCATCGGCATCGACGGAATCGTCGAACTCGGCCTGCACGTCGTCGATGACGGTGAAGCCGTGGTAGCCGAGTTGCCGCAGGTGCTCCCGCTGTGCGCCGGTCACCAGAACGTCGAGATCGCCCCAGGCGGTGGGATGCTCGGTCGCGATATCGACGCCCAGTCCGCGAAGGTGGACGACTTCGCTTTCATGAAGGGCCGGGAGGCGGAGCAGAGCGATCGGTTCGCGGGGAGCCGATGTGAGCGCGGCAGCGGTGCCGAAGAGGGTCAGGGCCGGCGCGAGCGGGGCGAAGCGCTTCATGGGAGTTCCTGGTTGTGGGTGGTCCCCCGAATCCACATCGTAACAAGGAGCTCGGCACTTCGCTCCGCGCCGATGGCGTGGGGGATCTCGTTGGAAACCCTTCCCACAGCCACCGCCGACTACCAGGTGAGATGGGACGGACGAAGCCCGGTGGGCAGCGAGCTCGCCTCGGGTGTCTACATCGTTCGCCTGCGGGCGGGGGACGCGACAGAGGAGCGGAAGATCGTGTTGGCAGAATAGAGGGTTTGGGACTGCGCATTGGCTTGCCTGTCTCCGCAAATCGCAGCCAGGCAAACCCCGTCGCTCCGCGTCCACGAACCTGCGATCAGGTTTGATCGTGGCGTGGAGCATGGGGGTTCGAGCTGTGCACCGGTTGGTTCGACGCAGTTCTGGCGGATCGCGAACCCCGCTAGAGTACTCCCGCGCGCTAGGCTCTACCCACGATGCGCTACTTCAACACCACCGGCCCATGCCGCGCCGATCAGCACTATATGCTCCCCCCCGAGCCGCGCTTGCCCGAGGCGCTGGAGCTCAAAGTGTGGCGAGATGGGGAGAAGGATCCGCTGGCGAAGGGGCTCGCTCAGCTCGACGGTTATCTCGACCACCTCGAGCTCGACACCGGTGTGCTGGTGATCTTCGATCGGCGGAGTGCGGCGGCGCCGCTTGAGGAGCGAACGGCTTTTGAAGAGGCGACGAGCTCGACTGGGCGGAATGTACTGGTTTTGCGAGGGTAGGGAGCGCTGGACTCGGTGTGCGCGAACGATGAACGAGAGAGGGTGTTGACGGGCCGCGTCGCTTCGCCAGCGCGCAGGGCGGGAAGTTCGTCCGGCGCGGAGCCACCGGGCGGACCTGGCTGAGAGGGACGGCTGCCCGCCCCTCAGTGCGCAGTCCCCTCGAGGATCCTGCGACTATATCGAAACGTCAGCGCCGCTCTCCGCCGATTGACCCCACACCGCCGAAGGTGATAACCTGAAACGCCTTCGGCCGAGAGCTCCACGTGCTGCCACGAACCTCTTCACCGCTGGAATCGGGGACGCAGATTGCGCCAAGGCGCCTTCCAGATTCTCTTTGTTTGCACCGGCAATACCTGTCGGAGCCCGATGGCCCAGGGGCTGCTCGAAGCCCGATTGCCGGACGACCTGCGAGACCGAGTCGCCGTTTCGTCGGCG
>CAZFNT010000445.1:0-3990 GCA_964520315.1 uncultured Gemmatimonadota bacterium | reverse complement strand
GCGGACGCACAGGGGCGGTCGGTGTTGCGGCGCCATCCCACGGACGCCTCGGTCTGCTCGGCGATAGCGAGGCTCCAGGTTGTTCCCTCGGGCGCGTCCGGGCTGTCCCGTCAAGGGTCAGGTGTGGGTTCGTCGACCGGCACTGAGCGTGTGTCAGCTAGTGCGGGCGATCAGTCTCGCGTGCGCTGCTGCTGGGAGGGATGTGTGAAGGATTACGCTCGACTCCAACACGCGCGGCGGCATGCCGAAACGTGCCCGATGCGGACTCGCACTCACACTGGTCAGACTCCAATCCCGTGTAGTGCTGCATTCCGGACGGGGAGTGTACCACAGGGGTCGGTCTCGGCTTCTGGTGGCCAGCGGGTTTCTTCGGGGGCGGCCCCAGACGATGACGAGATGCGGGACGTATTGTTGGCGGGTGCGAGACCGCCCTCGCACGCGTCGTCGCTGTCGAATATGTCAGCTCTGTCGTCCCAGCCGGTGAGTTGCGGTGGCTCTGGGGAAAACTTCCGGGGAATGCATCCGAGCCCTGCGGCGCCGGAATCAGGGATCCCTCTGCGTCCGGGGGGGATAGTAGAGGGTGGCTCTGATCAGCGCCCTGTTTCGGTGCCAGGGAGCACGACACCGGCCGCTCCTGAAGTAGCTGCTAGCGTAAACTCGGGCCTCTCGTCCGAAGGCTCAGACTTCCCAGTCGTCCCCAGTCTTCAGGGGGATCTGAGCCCGGTCTGGTATCTTGTGTGTCCGACTATCGACCCGGCGGCGGTGGAGTTGGACGACGCGGCTCCGCTTCACCAAGCTCTCGCATTCATCTTACCAATGGCGCGACAGCTGGTAACAGCGCGCCGAGTCGGCCCGCGAGTACAGCGGCGATATCGACACCTATTCTGCCTCGTGGGGAGGCATGCGCTAATGGCGACCACGGCTCAAGCGCGGAACGAAGGCTGGATGCTTCGCATGCTCCTGAACCTACTGATCCTGCGTTCCCCCACACGTCCCGCAGATGAAATCCCGACGAACCGTTTCTCCGGTGACCCGCGTGATAAGCTTTTTACGAGCAGAATCGAACTTGCCTTCGACGGTGAGTGGCATGCACTCGTCACGGAGTTTCGCGCCGATCTCGCAGGAGCAGTGGCACCATCGCCCCCTAGGGAGCAAGCCGCACCACCGCGTAGTCTGTTGTCGTCGATGACAAGTGAGCGGGCAGATGCGTTCTGTCGCCTAGCTGCGACGAAACAGTGGAGGCGCGCTGTTGCCACGGTCGTGGCTGCGCCTGTGATTCCTCCATTCGCTCCGGGTCTAGCTGCAGGATTGCGCAGGAAGATTGTTCCGATTGATCCTGGTGTGGGGGGATGGTTGCGTACGACTGCCCGGCGCTTGCCGGAGTTGCATGCTCGATTGTCGGTGTCGGCGCGAGACAAAATTCGGGAGTGCCTCGCACGGGCGGCGAGCCAGCTGGCGCCGCACAGTCAGAGTGGCTTGCTTGGTGAGCGCTTCGAGACGCTGCGATTCCTGGCAGAAGGAGCAGAGAGCTGTGGTGTCCTCTGTGAGACTGGAGAAGCAGTTCTGTTTGGCACTGCTCCCCGGTGGGTGCGGATGCTCCTTCAGGCGCCTTGTCTCACTCCGAGATATAAGGCCACGCTGGACCCCTCCCAGCCGAGGCCCGTTGGCTCGCCAGATCCTACCTACCGATGGGCAACTCGCGGTGCTCTGCATGCGATGCTCGAAGCCGCGAGGGCGCTGCTCGAGGCAGATGGGCAGTACGCAGTTGGGTCGCCAGGGGGCGCGGTAGCCCTGTTGGCCAGCATCAATGTGGCACTGGCACTCGACACGCGAGCGGCGGCGGTCGATCCCGACATTGCAAACGCCTATAACGATCTCTCGAGGATTTTCCTATTTGAAACCCTGGAATTGCTGCCAGCGGGAGATTTTAAGGACATCCTTCTACTCGTCGCAACGTCCTTGTACACTTCTACTACATGGTATGTACATAGCGGGGCGGCAGCGTTATACGGATCGAACGTCGGAGTTGTCCAAGGATGCACCCTCGGTATGCTCCTCTTTTGCCTTGCATATCGACGCTTGGTTGGATGGGTAAACTGCGGGTTGCGCATGGTTGTGCGCTGGAATGTCGCTCTGGGCTCGCCTCGCGCGTCGTCGGGCCCCCCCGTTGGGGAGATGCCACTCGAAGGGGAGTTGTCTCGAGCCCCCCCGCAGGTTCGTACGGCGGTGGCAGCTCTCGCGGACAGGGTCGTTGGATGTCCCGTCTTTCGTAGTTCGACGGTAGTGGACCGAGCGTACGCCGATAATGGATTTTGGCTCGTGACTCCGGAACTCCTCCAGTTCCTTCCTGATTATTGTCGTCCAATTCTCGCGCTTGCTGGTTTGCACTTCCATGAAGATCAATGGCGGGCCTGGTCGCCCACGGCATACTCCGGCCCGACTGGTCCGGTTGCAATGCTCGCACCGGACCAGGGACTCGAGGCGCTGGGGGGGGCGGTGCAGCTTCTGGCGCCGCACGGCCTTATCGGAAGCACGCAGTATGGGTGCGCCCGCGTGCGGGCAGCCAGTGACTACGTGCGGTCCGTCCTCGCGCTGGTGCTGGAGGTGCCGCGTCTGGCCGCGGAAGCTTACCATGCAGAGCGCTATGCCTACGCAGTCGTCCAGAAATGTCTACGGCCAAAGTTGCGCTTCTATATGCAGACCCTCCCGCCTGAAGATGCCGGTGCGGCCTTTGCACCCGCCGACCATGATTTGCGAGTGGCCACGCAGCGCATCCTCGGCCTGTCAGATGACGAGGTGACACAGTGTTGGCCCCAGGCTCAGCTGCCTTCGTGCAACACCTGGGCCGGCGCTCGGGATCGTCGGACTCGCGGGGGGGGTGCTGATCAGGGAGGCTCCTCGGATCTGGGTATGGACGCGTATGACCAGGCTCCACTGCGCACGTTTCTCTACTTGTCCGGGCAGTTGTCCGCTATTGACACAGGTCTGGTCCATGTCGGACTACACACGCGCGCGTTCTACTCCGGCGAGCTCCCGTGCGAGCTCGTGCCGACTCGGCAGCGGTTCGAAGGACTATATTGCGCGGCCCGCCGGTTGTGTCTCGGTCTGCCTGCATCGTTACAGCTGTTCGTAGAGAGGGGGCACGCTTCCACCGGTAACGGTATGCGTATTGGAGGTCGGATTCGGTGGCAAGCGTTCTTGTTCGACACAGTGTGGAAGGAACGAGTAGCCAATTGGCGGGCGTATGCTAACTCTGCCACTCGGGCGCGGACTGAAGGCATGAACGGTTCGTGGCTCATGGAGGAACCCCCGGCCGTGCTCGCAGGAACGCCAAGGGTCGCATGGCTCCTGGGGGTGCGCCGTCGGCTTGGGCTAACCATGCCTCCCGCCTTTGCGCGGTACCAGATACCCGCGGCCGCAATGCGGCGGTGCTCACATATAGCGCGGGGGACAGGTAAGGTATGTCGAGAATGGCTTGATCCCGAAGGCCACCACGCGGCTACGTGTCACAGAGGAGGCCATGTTATTACTCATCATAACCTCACTGTACGCGCGCTGGCGGATGAATTCCGGACTCTCGCCAGTGTGCGGAGCGTAGCTACCGAGGTGTTCATCCATGAACTCACCACGAGGCGAGACGACCCGCGCAACCCGGGCCAGGTTTTGGTCCAGGAGGCGCGGATGGACATCGATACGCGGACGGCTGTCGCGCGATTTATGGTGGACGTGCGCTTATTTCACCAGACGCCATGCAGGTATGGGCAGCAATCAATACAAAACGAACAGGTGAAATATACGCGGTACAAAGTTCACCAAGCAGGCCGAAGGGTGATCAATGCGACGCTCGTTCCAATCGTCGTCAGTAGCACGGGGGCGATCGGCCCGACTGCGCGCTCGTTCCTCGAGGGGCTGGAACGAACAGGGCGGAGGCGAGACCGGTCTGCCTCGGCTCTTATGGGAGCGGGAATAGTGGAGGGACAGGCCGCGCAG
>CAZFNT010000444.1:0-3990 GCA_964520315.1 uncultured Gemmatimonadota bacterium | reverse complement strand
CCTGCGCAACGGCGACTTCGTCGGCACCGACCTGGCGCGCCTTCCCGAAGAGCTCCGCCGCAAGGGTTATCGCACCGCCGCTTTCGTATCGAACGGCGAAGTCGATTCCGGATTCGGCTTCTACCGCGGCTTCGAGCTCTACGACGACAGACTCACCCACCCCGAACGAAACCGCCCCTACGTCTTCGAGCGCCTGGCCCCAGAAACAGTGTCGCGCGCCCTCGACTGGCTCGGCATCGTGCGCCACGAGTTCTTCTTCGTGGCGCTCCACCTCAACGATCCGCACGGCCCCTACGATCCCAGCGCCGGCTTGCCCGCTAAGAAGTCCGGCAGCAAGCGCCTGCGCGTATCTCGCGACAATTTTCCTCGCGGCGCCATCCCCGCTTATCAAGCGATCCCCGAGCGCAGCTCGCGCGAGGATTACCTAACCGCCTATGACGCCGAAATCGAGCAGGTCGACCGAGCGCTCGCGACACTCTTTTCAGGTATGCGTTCACTACATCTCACCGAGCGAAACGTCGTCGTCCTCACCGCCGATCACGGCGAATCGCTCGGCGGCAACGCCCTCTACTTCCAGCACGGCTCCAGCCTCTACGAAGAGCAGCTCCGCGTCCCTCTCATCTTCTCGGGCCCATCTCTGCGCCGGGGACGCAGCAGCTACCCCGCATCCACTCTCGACATCATGCCGACCATCCTGGCCGCCGCCGGACTACGCCTGCCCGGGCTCGACGGAGAGAGTCTCTTGCCCGAGCTCACCGGCCGCGCCGGAATCCAGATCGAGCCCCGCTGGCGCCACGCCATCCTCTCGGCCCCCCTGCGCCCCCGAGTCGACGGCCAATGGACACTGATTCGCGCCGTCTCGAAAGGCGGCTGGAAACTGATCCGCGACCGCCGCCGTCATCGCCAGGAGCTCTACGACCTGAGCTCCGACCCGGCCGAAACCCGCAACCTCGCGCGCCGCGCCAAACACAAAGCGAGGCTAAAGGAGCTCGACACCCTTCTCATCGAATGGGAGGTCAGACATCCGATCCCAGACAGGTGGAAACACCGTTGGCTACCGCCAGCGAGGGAGCACATGCGCTTGAGGGCGTTGGGATATATGGATTGATTCGAGTACATCCAGGGAGGTGGCTTGTCGGGTGGGAGCCACGCAAACCGCGATTGATGCTCTCCCTAGGCTTGGCGTGCGCCGGGGGGTGGTGATTGTTGGGGGCGGGGGCGCGAGTCATCTCCGCACTACCCCTAATTCAACACCAACACCACCCGATCCAGCACCACATCTCTCCGAGCATACGACCACGCACCAATGTGATACATGTGCCCCGCCACGGCCGTGAAATCGAAGCGGAAGGGCTGGTACACGTCTTCCGTGTCGAAATCGGACTCGTATACCTTCTCGCTGTGAATCAGCGTTCCAGTCGTGCGGTCGTACACTCCGTACTCCGCCAATGGACCGCCGGCCGAGCCTCCGCTCAGTAGCTGGAGCTGGAACTCGGCGTTGTGTTGCTGGCTCGCGACGACCGGGAAGCCCGGGGCTTTCAGCATGAGTCCCCGGGGATGGACCGGACCGGCGAGCCATCCATCCGCATAGAGCTCACCGACATCGTGAATGCCATCTTCGGCCTCGAGAAGTGTCACCGGCGGCTCCGCGCTCGTCGTGCCGACCGCCCAGGCCCGGTTCGGAGTGAGGAAAATCGGCGGTGAGAGGTCTGGATCGTCGTTGCGCAGATAGCTGTTGGCTGTACTCATCGTACGGATCTGCCCATCTTGGACCAGCACACAATCGTTCCAACCTATCGGTTTGTTGCTGCCGTCGTGATCTTGAAATGTCTCGAAGATCGGTCCCCAACTGCCGTAGAAATCTCCGTTCTCGAACGTGTTCTGATTCGGGTTCGAGGTCGTGTAGTCGTAGGAATAGACCAGATCGAGCTCACTGGTGCGCCGATTCTCTAGCCAGACGCGGTTGGTCCACTGGTTCAGGGCGTCGGAGAAGGTCTCGTTGACGACGTACAGTTCTTGGCGCCAGACACCGTCGTCGCACTCCGTGGATTCGAGGTACTCATCGAGCGTGGAGTAAGACATATCGGTCTGCCAGGGCGCGGCCGGGTATCGTGCCCAGTCGAAGACCTTGAAACGGAAGCTGGACTGAGCGTAGTAGCTGATAAACGCCTCAACACCCAGCTCCGCCCGATTCGTCGTCGTGTTGTACAGCCAGGTCGATACATCCCCTCCCGGTTTTCCGGGCGCAATCATTCGCTGATAGGTAGCCGTCGAATTGCTCCACCGAAAATCCGCGTCGCGGTAGTAGAAGCCGTAACCGACACCTCCGGGCGGAGGGGTTTCGACCTTGGCGCGTTCCTCGAGATCGCGAAGCCGCCTCAGGTCACCGATCTCGAAACCGGCGTTCCGCGCCCGGCGCACTACGCCGGCGGAGAAGTGCCGATCCAGCTCCTCTTGGAGCCGAGGCTCCTCGGTTGCCAGGTCGTCGGCCGTGTCGAACGCCCAAACGCGTCGATCCCGCGTGGGAAGAACGCGTCCGTCGGGCATGAGGTGGTGAACGGGGAGCTCGGTGAGACCGAGAGAAGCGATGGGCAGCAGAGCGAAGATTGTGGAGATCATGAGGGCATGATAACCCGCGTTTTTCGGCCCGCCGAGCCAAGGCCCTTCACCAAGAGAAGAGTGGCCCGCGGGCTCACGCGAAATGCGTAGCGCGCCCTTGTTCTCTCCTTTTTCCAAGATCCGATCCACAAAGCGCGACGACAGGGGGCAGGACCCGACTCCGCTCCGGCAAACAGGCCATTGCGCCGAGCGACGGGACCAAACTCACACTTCTGTTCTGGAGGACCCTCATGCGTCTCGCTCGTTGGACCGCACCACTACTGGCCGTCACGGCCGCACTCTCTACCCTTGGTTGTGATGTAGAGCTCGAAGTCGAGCTCGTCAACGTCAAGGGACTCAAACCCGGCTTCAAAATCGGCGCCAAGAAAGACGGCGGCAAGCTCACGGGCACCGTCGGCTCAAGCGGTGAAGTCACAATTAAGTACAAAGGGGAAGAGATCCATCACGTGAGCGGTCTCAAACCCGGATCGGATTTCGAGTACGAGCCCGAAGATCCGTGGGTCGTGCAGGTGCCGACCGGCTTCGGCGTCGACTTCGCCTATGCCGTCAGCGAAACCAATGGTTCGGTCCATCCGCTCAAGATCTACGATCTCGCCTCGTTCGTTCCCAATCCCAACGGCGATGTCTACACCGCCGAACCCGGTATGGATCTGATCTGCATCGGATACGACCTGGAGACCACGCCGAACGACGACTACACCATTCATGTGCAGCTCGACGCCCCGGCTCCCGGCATCTACGAGATGAAGATCATCAACGCCGTCATCGTCACCGACGACACAGGCCAGCAAGCGCTGCTCCCGGTCGAGCCCGTGGAATACGACTTCGCGCAGGTTCAGAGCTGGCCCTACGTGCAACAGATTTTCGCGGTCGACCCCGACATCGAAATGCTCGACGGCGAGGCCTTGGGACTGCCTAGTCCGGAGCTCTGGCAGTACTGCAAGATCGAGCTCGCCGGTGCCCAACCGGGCTGGGACTTCGATCAAAGCGCCGAGCTCTACCCCGTTGGCCAGGAATGGAATCAGGTCTGGACCGATTGGGGCTACAGTGTGATCGGCGACCAGGATGCCGACGGCATCGCCGATATGGTCGTGCGCTTCTCCAAGAGCTCGTTGCTCTCGACCGTCGGTAGCGGCGTCAACAAGGTCGTCATCTCCGGAAACCTCTGGGGCGGCGGCTGGAGCAGCTACGAGTCGATGCTCTGGCTCACGCTCGGGATCGATCCCGATCTGTCGCTTTCGATTCCGTTGAGCGAAGAGGAGATGATCGCCCCGACCACGTTGGACTGGTGGATCGACATGCAGGTGCTCGGCTCTCCGAGTGTTCTCTTCGACTACTGGATCGATGCGACGCTACCCGACGGAACCGTGA
>CAZFNT010000443.1:0-3999 GCA_964520315.1 uncultured Gemmatimonadota bacterium | reverse complement strand
GGCGCGATCTCGATGAGCGCCGATCCCTTCGGCCGTGCCGATCCGGCTCCCGTGCTCGACGATCTGCTGGCCGAGCGCGCGACCCCGGAGCACCAGCTAGGGCTCGTCCGCCGAGCGCTCGACCGTGAGCCGGATAACCCGCGCCTGCACTACAACCTCGGGCTCGTGCACAAGGCCCAGCGGAGTTGGAGCGACGCGGCCGCCTCTCTCGAGCGTGCGCGGGAGTTTGGGCTCGGAGGCGAGGGCGTGCTGGTCAACCTCGGCGAGGTGGAGACGAAACGAGGGCGCAGCGCCGAGGCCCTCGGGCTATTCCGCGCGGCGATCGAGGTCGACGAGTTCTCGGTGCGGGCATGGATCGGTCTGGGCAAAGTGCAGCGCAAGCTCGGCGAACGCGCCGCGGCGATCGAATCGTTCGAGCGGGTCACTGCGATTCAGAACTTCAACATCCCGGGGCACTACTTCCTGGGGGAGCTATGGGTCGAGGCGGGCGATCGACCGGCCGCCGAACGCCATCTGCGGAAGGCGATCGAGCTCTCGCCGGCCGAGTCTGGCATGCGCAAGCGAGCACTTGACTTACTCGGGGAGATTGGGGTCCCATTGGAGGGGACGTGAGCGAGAGCACGAATGAACCGCGACCCGAGGCAGTACGATGACGAGTGAAAGCACACCGGCAAGCAGCGGACAAGAAGATCTCGACGCCCTGGTGGGCAAAGAGCGCAAGGGCGGGGCCGCCGGAGCGGTGGGTGGCGTCGCGGAGTTCTTCGGGGAGTTCTGGTACTTCCTCAAGACCTCGAAGAAGTGGTGGCTTCTGCCGATCGTGATCGTCTTTATGCTCCTGAGCGTCTTCATCCTGCTGACGGAGTCGGCGGCGGTCGTTCCCTTCATCTACACGCTCTTCTAGCGTTCGCCGGAGCCTCAGGCCGGCGGAATCGCAATAGGGCTTCGACGGTCTCGGATGCGCCGGCGGAGTCTCCGAGTGCAAGCTGCAGGTCGGCCTTGAGCGGTAGCACCCGCCGGTTGAACGCATAGTACGAGAGCGACTTCTCCGCGCTCGCCAGCGCTTCCTCGCAAGACTCTCAACGGTCCTTGGCTCACGCGATCTCTTCGCCAACCCTGTGTAGATCCGCGCCGACAGGTGCCAGAGATCGAGCTGATGTGGATGGACCTCCAGCGCCTCTTGCACGATCGTTGCCGCCCGGCGCGTGTGGCCACTCAAGAGCTCCAGCTCGCCCGCGTAGTAGTGACATCCGACTTGGCGAAAGACGAAAACCCGGTTTGAATGGCCTATCCGCCGGAGTACCCGGCCATGGGCTCGTCGTGCATCGATGGCGGGGATCCACTGATCTCGGACGGCATCTGGGACTCCGATCCCAACTGGCCCGATTGGTTCCCCAACGGCGAGCGCTCAGATATGGGAGCCTATGGCGGCCCGGGCAACCTGCTCTGGGTTCCTTGATCGTGGTCGCTCTGCGATTCGAAGGCAGACCTAGTGGGCTAGTTTGAGCATCCAATCGGTGCGGGTGACGAAGGGCAAGGTCAAGAGGCACATGGCGACTCGCGTATTAGACGGCGGATCATTGGGGAGCTCTCGAGACCGAATCACGGCTCTCGCGCTCTTCCTCCTCGCTTTGGCCGTGAGAGCGTCGCTCGTCGATCGCCATCTGGCGGCGGGCTCGAACTGGTACTGGTTCCATGGAGCGGAGGTGGCGGTGCGCGGCCTCGGAGATCTGTTCCGGATGGACGACGAAGGAGCGTTCTATGTCGTGCTCCTCGCTCTCGTCGAGAGGCTCTTCGGCCCCGTCAATATCGTCGCCGCGAAAATGGTCTCTGCAGTGCCGAGTGCGGGGTCGGTTGCGCTCGTCTACATTCTTGGCGCGCTCTCGTTCTCACGCGTTGCCGCGGTGGCAGCCGCGCTCCTGCTCTGCTTCAATAGCCTGGACGTGGAGCACGCGACGCACGTCAACTACATAGAGCTCTACGTCTTTCTGACGCTCCTCGCGCTTCACCTCAGCACCTCGGGGTTCGCCAGAGACAATCGTTCGAGTTTGCGAATCGGAAGCGCTGTTCTGGCGGCGGCTATCTTGACCCGGGTCCCGGCCATTCTGCTCTCACCGATCGTTTTCGCTCGACAACTCTCCGGAAGCTCGAAGCGCCGGGGCAGGGTTCGAGAGGCGCTGGAGCTCCAGTTTCTCCCGTGGGCAGCGATCTCTCTCTTCGTCGCCTGGTGCAGCGCAATGCAAGGGGGCCTGCGCGGGTACTTCGCCTATCGCCAAACGAATCACCAGACGATGTGGGACGCGCTCGACTTCGATTCGCTGTCTCCCCTTGCGACCGCTCTCGATACCGCCTACCAGAACCTGATCATGGCCTTCCTCGATTCCTCCATGCGGGCAGTGGAAGGGACCGTTCCCAGTTTCAGCTCGCATTGGTGGGCAGGTTTGGTCGTCGCGCTCTTGGCAACTGTCGGTGCTTTCCGCGCGAGGCACAAGCTCCCTGTTGCGTTCTTCGTCATCCATGGTCTGGTGATCGCCGTCTTCGATTCGGCTGATCGGTATAGTCTCTTCAGTCTAGGACTGCTCTATCTGCTTGCATGTCACGGTTTCGAGCAAGGGGTTAGAACTCTCGTTCGAGCGCCATGGATCGCCGGGGCGGCGACACTTCTGACTGCGCTTGTGGCGACCATCCCCCGAATCGACGCTCTCTCGCACACCAGAACATGGATCGGTTCGGAGGACTATTTGTCCCAATGCTACGACCCTGTACACATGACACCCTATCTCATCGCGGACGCTTGGTTCGCAGAACACGCTGATCCCACGGTAGTGGAGGATGTGATGTACGGATCGGTGATGGTCGACTTTTGTTCGATCGCGACCGCGCCGGTGCGTCATCATTTCCTCGATTTCGATCAGGACTTGGATGGAGACAATCTGGCCCACCAGATCGCCACGACCGGAGCGGATTTCCTCGTATTCGATCTCATCGATGACGACGAGCACCTTGCCAGGCTAATGAGCCACAATGTCGATCCGGGGTGGCTGGAGGACGATGTGGTCTCTCGCTGGGAGCACGAGCTGGCCCTCTGCGATCTCTTGCGCGACCAGAGGGGCGAGATCGGGCGCACCACCCTGTACTACGATGGCCACGAGATCTGCATCGAGCCGGTGCATTTCGTAGAGCGATACAACCCGAAGATCAAGATCATGGAGAGGTTGGCGATTGCCCGTGCAACCCATCCCACCCTTCCCGATCCGCCAGATCGGGACTGCCTCTACAACTGCTGCTATTGAGCCTGCTCTTTGCCGACCACAAGCTCCCCCGCCCGAGCGGCCGCCTCGAACGCCTCCCTGACCGAGAGCTCGAGATTCTCGCGTTTGTCGATCGATCGCCCGAAGTACTTCTCCGCGCGCGTCGTCGTGATGTAGTCGCTGCCTGTGCAGAGATAGCTCCGCGCTGCTTCGAGCACTTTGCCGCCGACGGTGATCTGCCCCAGCACCACTTCGTTCGGCGACCCGCCGGGTGAGAAGGTGTAGGCGAGACCAACCACGCCGATCTTCAACCCCGCGCGCTCGAATACCATGAAGGGCCGGCAAGCAACCGGGGCCGGATCGCGGGCCGGATGGGGCGGGCCTCCGTGCGGTGTGAGCAGGAGCCAGTTGGCACAGAGCGCGGGAAGTCGGTGCGGACTGTTCGGCTCGATCACCAGCACCCGCGCGCCCGCCCGGGCCAAGGCCGTCGCCAGCGCCGCAACGCACGTGGACTTCCCCACGCCCCCTTTCCCGGAAACGACAGTCAATCGCCGCTTGCCAAGTCGATCGAGGAGGGAGAGTGAAGGCGCCATGTGACAAAGGGTTGCGGAGCTTCAGAGTCCGCGGGCGGAAGATGCCACAGGGCGCCGCAGCGCCCCGGCGCTACGATGACCCCATGAAAGCATTCGTCGCCACCTGCGCCATTCGTGTCGAGATCCCCTGGTCCACCTCGCTCAAAGAGAAGCGCGCG
>CAZFNT010000442.1:0-4016 GCA_964520315.1 uncultured Gemmatimonadota bacterium | reverse complement strand
TGCCCAGTCGGCTCTGGCTCGAATGGTGGACCCATTCAAATCGTAGACATTGCGTGAGAGGTCCAGGCTATACTCTCCGCGTTTTTCGGGGCGTGCGATTCGGCTCTCTCAGCGTCCCTCGGCACAGGCGCCGCCAAGGCGGCTCAACCACCCGGAGTACGCAATGGCGTCGGCTGCCAGCGCAACGAAGTCTCGAGCGCTACCCGGCCCTCTGAAGTTCCTGCGATCATCCATCGGCGCAAAGTCCGTGATGGCTGTCACCGGCCTGATTCTCACGGGCTTCGTTGTCGGGCATATGGTGGGGAATCTGCAGATTTTCGTGGGCCCCGAAGCGATCAACCGCTATGGACACTTTCTCCAGAGTCTGGGTGAGCTGCTCTGGGTCATTCGGCTCGTTTTGCTCGCGACCGTTATCGTTCACATTGCATCCGCCGCACGATTGGTCGTCCTGAATCGTCAGGCACGCCCGATCGGTTACGTCAGAGACGACTCGGTGCAAACGACCTTCGCAGCGCGCACGATGCCTTGGACCGGGATGATTCTGCTCGCGTTCATCATCTACCATCTCGCTCACTTCACCCTCGGCACCGAGCAGCCGGAGCTCTTCGGCCACCACGACGAATTGGGCAGGCACGACATCTACGCGATGGTCGTGCGCGGGTTCCAGGACTGGTTCGTGACCGCCTGGTACGTAATAGCCAACGCGCTGCTCGCACTTCATCTGAGTCACGGTGTCTCGAGTCTTTTTCAATCGCTCGGCGTCACCACACCCAGCCTGCGCCGACCGCTAGTAGACCTTGCCGGCCCCGCTGTAGGCACGGCAGTGCTCATCGGAAACCTTGCCATCCCGCTGGCTTGCTGGCTCGGCCTGCTCGAGCTTCCTTACGGAGCGATGTAACATGATTCTCGATGCCAAGATCCCCGAGGGCCCCATGGCGCGGAAGTGGGACAGCCATCGCTTTCAGATGAAGCTGGTGAACCCGGCGAACAAACGCAAATACAAGGCCATCGTCGTGGGAACCGGCCTCGCGGGTGCGTCTGCATCCGCCTCGCTGGCCGAGCTTGGCTACCGCGTCGAGAACTTCTGCTTTCAAGACAGTGCCCGACGTGCCCACAGCATTGCCGCGCAGGGCGGTATCAACGCAGCCAAGAACTATCCGAACGATGGCGACAGCATTTATAGGCTCTTCTACGATACCGTCAAAGGGGGCGATTTCCGGGCGCGCGAGGCGAATGTATACAGACTCGCTCAGCTCTCCAACGAGATCATCGACCAGTGTGTCGCTCAGGGGGTTCCCTTCGCACGAGAGTACGGGGGGCTGCTCGACAACAGGTCGTTTGGGGGCGCCCAGGTCTCGCGGACCTTCTATGCTCGCGGCCAGACGGGCCAGCAGCTCCTATTGGGAGCATACTCGGCCCTTATGCGACAAGTCGGGCTGGGCAACGTTACCCTGCGGCCGCGAACGGAGATGCTCGATCTGGTCGTCGTCGACGGGCGAGCGAGAGGAATCGTAGTTCGTGATCTGATTCGGGGCGATGTCTACTGCGCATCCGCCGATGCCGTCGTTTTGGCGACCGGTGGATACGGCAATGTTTTCTACTTGTCGACCAACGCAATGGGCAGCAACGTGACCGCAGCCTATCGGGCATACAAGAGGGGAGCTGGTTTCGCCAATCCGTGTTTTACACAGATCCACCCCACTTGCATTCCCGTATCGGGCGATCAACAGTCGAAGCTGACCCTCATGAGCGAATCGCTCAGAAACGACGGCCGCGTCTGGGTTCCAAATAGGCAGGGTGATCCTCGACCGGCTCCGGAGATTCCCGAAGAAGATAGGGACTACTATCTCGAGCGTCGCTACCCCTCGTTCGGCAACTTGGTTCCGCGCGATGTCGCGTCTCGGGCGGCAAAGCAAGTTTGCGACGAAGGGCGAGGAGTGGGGGCGAGCGGGCTGGCCGTCTACCTCGACTTCGCGGACTCGATCGAGCGCCTGGGAAAAGACGCGATCACCCAGCGCTACGGAAACCTCTTCCACATGTACGAGAAGATCACCGACGAGGATCCGTACGAGCTCCCGATGCGCATATTCCCAGCCGTTCACTACACCATGGGTGGGCTTTGGGTGGACTACAACCTCATGAGTACGATCCCGGGGCTGCACGTGCTGGGAGAGGCGAATTTCTCGGATCACGGAGCGAATCGACTCGGGGCGAGTGCCCTGATGCAGGGGTTGGCGGACGGCTACTTCATTATTCCGTACACGATCGGTCACTACTTCGCATCAAGTACCTTCGAGCCGGTCGAGACCGATCAGGCGGAGTTCGAAGAAACGAAAAAGAGCGCCGCGGGACGGCTGCAAAAACTGCTCGACATAAGGGGTGGCAGAAGCGTCGATTCATTCCACCGGGAACTGGGTCAGATCATGTGGGAACACTGCGGAATGAGCCGCAATGAAGCTGGGCTTCGCAGGGCGCTCGAGCTGATTCCGGCGTTGCGCGAAGAGTTCTGGCGCAACGTGCGGGTCTTGGGTGGCAAGAGCGAGCTGAATCAGTCGCTCGAGAAAGCCGGTCGGGTAGCAGACTTCCTGGAGTTCGGCGAAGTGATGTGTCTCGACGCGATCGAGAGAAGGGAATCTTGCGGCGGTCACTTCAGAGAGGAGCATCGGACCGACGAGGGGGAAGCGCTCAGAGACGACGAGGCGTTTTCACACGCGTCGGTCTGGGAGTACAAGGGTGGCGATGATCCCCCCGTCATGCACAGGGAGCCCCTCGGTTTCGATCTCGTGAAGCCGAGCGTCAGGAGCTACAAGTGATGGATCTGACTCTGCAGATGTGGCGCCAGAAGAACGCGTCGGACAAGGGCGGCATGGTTCAGTACGAGATCAGCGATGTCAGCCCTGAGATGTCTTTCCTTGAAATGCTCGACATCTTGAACGAGTCGCTCATCTCGCGCGGTGAAGAGCCCGTTGCGTTCGACGACGACTGTCGCGAGGGCATCTGCGGCATGTGCTCACTGGTCGTCAACGGAATACCGCACGGGCCAGATTCCGGCACGACTGTTTGTCAGCTACATATGCGTCGTTTTCGAGACGGCGACACAATCTACATCGAGCCGTGGAGGTCGCGCGCGTTTCCGGTCTTGCGGGATTTGGTCGTTGATCGTAGCGCCTTCGATCGCATCATCCAGGCAGGCGGATATGTCTCCGTGAACACCGGTGGCACGCCCGACGCGAATGCGCTCCCGATCGCGCAGGCGGAAGCGGATCTTTCTATGGATGCGGCCTCGTGCATCGGGTGCGGAGCGTGTGTCGCCGCTTGCCCGAATGCGTCGGCGATGCTCTTCGTCGGCGCCAAAGTGTCACAGTTCAGGCATCTGCCGCAGGGGCACCCGGAGCGAGCACGGCGGGCGACGCGCATGGTCGAACAGATGGACGCTGAAGGGTTCGGCAACTGCACGAACCACTATGAGTGCATGGCCGCGTGTCCCAAAGAGATCGATGTGCGAGTAATCGCGGAGCTCAATCAGGAGTTTCTGAGAGCCGACCTGACCGGGAGCGAATGACGAGCGCGGGTCCCATGCGCGCGTTCCCCGCCAAATGGACCGCGGATCTGGGCGTCTGCGCGGTAGCCGGTGCTCTCGCCGGTCTCGTCCGCGGGGGAATCGTCGCAGCCGACGTGATCTCGGCCGGAGGGGAGGCACCGCGCACGGCCGATCTGCTTCATTTCGTTCTTCGAACGGGCGCTCTGCACGCGCCCTTCGGCCTGATCGCGGGTGCGGCGGCAGCGCTGGCGACGGTCTTCCGTGCGAGCGACCGGCCACCCGGGCGAGCCGGTGCAGGCGCAACGGCGCTGGCCTGGGGGGTGTTCGTTTTTTTCCTTGTCGGTGGGATCGCCGCCGACGACTTGGCCCTGGCCGATCCTCTCGGTGTGGCGCATATCGGTGCTCGCTCCGGAGGCATCCTGTTGGCCCTCGGCGCGGGCTTGTGGCGAGCGAAGAGCGGGAGTCCCGGGCCGCG
>CAZFNT010000441.1:0-4018 GCA_964520315.1 uncultured Gemmatimonadota bacterium | reverse complement strand
CGTGCGTGTCGCCTTCGCGCAGAACAGTGGGCTCGATGTCGGCAACCGCCAGCAGGGTGGCTACTATGAGGCTGGATACCTCACGATTGCCGGCACGCAAGCGCAGATAGGTGCAGAGAAAAGCAGACCGACGTTTTCGCCCCTACCAACACAGCAGGAAACGTGACTGCACACGAGGGCTTCTACGAAGCAACCACTGCACAACGAGTTAGGGACGAGAAGGTCCGGCATCAGCGCAAGCGGAAGATCTCGTTCACTCCCGGCTCGAAGACCCGGCGACGGTTGTGAACCCGAGGGAGCGGTTTCTGCGGAGCAACCGCGGCAACCCTGATGGCGGCCTCGCCTTCCACGGGGCAAGCAACCTGGCAAAGTGCGCATCCCACGCAGCGATCCTCCATCACACGAGGATGTCCCAGCGAATCGCCCCACTCCGACGCGGCATCGACACGCACGATGAACACCGCTTCGAAGGGACACGCCGCTACACAGCTCAAGCAAGGTTGGCTCTTAGTCACAGCTAAGCATCGCCGAGGGTCGATGGAGGCCACGCCGATCTGGAGCTCCTGTTTCTCACTCACTGGGAGGTCCTCGATCGCTCCGGTCGGGCAGACCGCGCCACACAGATTGCAGTCGTGCAGACATCCACCGGCGTCGGGCTCGAGCACCGGCGTCTGGTAAGCCAGCACTCCGCTCTCTATCCCGGCGGGGATCAGTGTGGATGTGGGGCAAACTCTCGAGCAAGACCCACATCGAATGCAGAGGTTGACGAAGCGGTCCTCCGGGACCGAGCCCGGTGGGCGGATCACGGGCCGACTCGAGGCGTGGGCGGTCTTCAAGGGGCGCAAACCGAGTATTGCGAGAGCGGCAGCGCCGACCGTGAGCAGGAAGGCGCGGCGCGGTGGCTCTGGTACTGCGGGCAAGTGGGTGGGTGTATAACGAAACTCGAGCGCATCAGTTGGACAAACATCCACGCAGTGGCCGCAGTGTACGCACTCCATCGGATCGTATGTCTCGGGTCGCTCCACGATGGCGCCGGTTCTGCACTGCTTGACGCACAGATCACAATCGATGCAATCGCGCTCGATGAACTCTCTCTTGTACAATCCCAGTCTGGAGACAACACCAAAAGCAGCCCCCAGGGGGCAGAGCACCCGACAGAATGCGCGCCGTCCAAAGACAGCGTGGAGGCAGAACAGCCCTCCCGCGAAGGCGAAGAGCCACCTGTACTCGACATAGCGCGGAGCAAATCCCCCAACGATCCGCGAGGACCAGTTGAGGGGATCGAAGAGCCAAAAGAAGGTCGCGCCACCGCAAGACAGCAGTGCAAGTACCAGCAGCAGATGGTATTTGAACACCCCCGCGCCGGGGTACCGGTTCCTGAAGGAAAAGAGCCTGTCGAGCAGGTCGCCGATCGTTCCCATCGGACACACGTAGCCACAGAAAACCCGGCCCCAAGCCACCGTGGCCACGATCAGCGCCAAGCAGAAAGGCAGCGACGAGCTCCAACTGTGTGAAGCAAGCGCCGCGAAGGGCACCGTGAGAGCATCGGCACGGAAGAAGTACTCACCCGCCGACACCCTCACGGTGGAGCTCACGGAAAACACGAAAAGGATGAGACAGAGCAGCTGGGAAGTCTGACGCACTCTCACGCTATGCAAGGTCTCGCCCTCGCAGCACGCGGATACCGTCGACCGCGCACCCGGCCTGGCAGTAGCCACAGCTCACGCACAGCTCATCGATCACCGCGATGCCGAAGGGAACCGCCTCGATCGCCGCGGTGGGGCAAACGGCGGCGCAACCGGTGCATCCGATACAGCTCTCAGTGACTTCGACTCGCCTGGCATCGCGGAACCCGCTCTTCTTGCGATCGATCGCCGCCCGCCACGCGATGGCCCCCAGCCCCGCGCCTGCAATCGTTCGCAGGAAACTCCTTCGGGCTCTTTTCTTCGAGCGTCGCCTACCCTCAGCCACTGCGTGCCTCTCGTTTTCGTCTTTTGGCGTAGCCGTGTCGAAGAGGGCCGTACAGGGGATCGATCCGATCCCTATATGATGCGAGCTCTCGCGCAGACGTGCCTCGCTCCGCCACGTCTACAAAGGTCTCTCCGGCGGCGGCACCGCTGAACGCAGCTTGCCAGAGCCCCTCTCCCAGTTCCGCATCGATCAGCCGCGCGGCCGTTCCGGTGACCACGAGCCCGTCAACGTAGGGAGTCTCGAGGGGCAGGGTGCTGGGGTACCAGCCGACAATCGTTTGCACCCGCCTGCCCCCCGTGAGCGCACCCGTGTCGTCGATCAGACGATCGAGCAGAGGGCGAGCGGCGTGGCCTCGATGCGCAGGAACGCCCAGGCCGACGTTCGCCTCGCGCGGGCCCGAGGGTATGACCCAAAAGTAGTGCGGATTCAGCACGGGCGGGAACTCGAATCGTATGTTGTTCGCGTTATCCAGTTCGGCGTCGATAATCCGATAGGCCAGGCAAGAGACGGTTTCGAGCGGACTGATCAGCGTGTCGATTCCCGCCAAACGCGCGACTCGCGAGGGCGCGCCGTCCGCCGCGATCACCAGGCGTGCGTGGACCTCGACCGACCCCGGCGGCGAGCGGAGACGCGCGGTCCGTCCCACTCCGTCGTACTCACCCAGCCCCACCAGGGCACAACCTTCAGCGACCATGGCCCCTCGCCGCGCGAGAATCGCAGCAGCACCGCTCTCGGTCGCGCTGCGATTGAGCACCGGCATATTCGCGAGCTCGCCAATGCGCCACCGCACCCAATCCGGCTCGGGCTCGAATCCGAGAACTTCGAGGAAGTTGCCTCGGGCGAGCTCCCCGCAGCGCGGCGGGTCGCCTATTCGAGCCCGGGAATCCACGAGCAGCACAGAACCACCCGCATCGACGACTCTTCGGCCGGCCGCAAGCCCCGCGGGACCCGCGCCCACGATCAGAACGTCGACACGGTCCGGGATCGGGTTGGATGAATCGGGCAACGAAAGCTCCAGAAGTGCCGGCTCCGTGAAAACAAGACCAGGATACTCCTGTTTCACGGCTACCGACCCGAGAATACTAGCCTGGCCCCGCGTGTCTTCCCAAGAGACCGCGCCACGGGCTCAGGACTGCTAAGATTCGCGGTTCTCAATGGGACCCGTCATGCAGCCAGAATCCACACAATCCTCGCCAAAGGTCCGACCGCCGACCGAGCTCAATCCTCGGCGTGATGCGCCACTGGATTTTCCTGACCGGGAGTACGGCCGAATGACACCTGCCGACTACAGGGAGCTGGGGTTCATGGCGGGGCTCGAGGTCCATCAGCAGCTGCTGACGAAAAGCAAGCTATTCTGCCGCTGTCCCGCGGGGCGTTATGTCGACCACTTCGACGCGGAGGTACTGCGCCACATGCGCCCCACCCTTTCGGAGCTCGGCGAGTACGACGGCTGCGCTCTGATGGAGTTCAAGACGAAGAAGGAGATCGTCTATCTTCTGGAGCGTGGCACTGTGTGCACGTACGAGATCGACGACACGCCCCCCTTCGAGATCGACGAAAAGGCGGTGAAGATCGGGATCGAGATCTGCTCCCTCTTCAACTTGAACTTGGTCTCAGAGCTGCACGTGATGCGCAAACAGTATCTCGACGGCTCGATCCCGACAGGTTTCCAGCGCACGGCAATGCTGGGGCTGACGGGCGCGATTCCATTTCGCGTCCCCTCTCTTGGAATAGATCGCGAGCTACGAATCCGACAGCTCTCTCTCGAAGAGGATTCGTGTCGTGAAGTCTCGGATGTCGGCCACCGCATCGTCTTCCGCACCGATCGCCTCGGAACGCCGCTCGCGGAAGTCGTAACGGAGCCCGACCTCGTCACACCGGAAGAGTTGCAAGCGGGCGCCCGCCTCATCGCGCACCTGACTCGAACCACACATAGGGTGCGCCGCGGCGCCGGCGCTGCACGCCAAGACGTAAATGTGTCGATCGCTGGTGGGCGCAGAGTCGAGATCAAGGGTGTCGGTCGACATAGAGGTCTGCCGAAACTGGT
>CAZFNT010000440.1:0-4023 GCA_964520315.1 uncultured Gemmatimonadota bacterium | reverse complement strand
CGCCAGGAGTTCACCAGACCTCGATTCAAGGCGCCGCCGATCCGTTCGAGGCGCCGCCGCTCCCCCCAGGGCACTCCGCGCAGCAGCACGAAACCGTCGACTTCGGCGTCCCCCGGGAGCAAGAGTACCAGGTCGACGGGGGCGTCGAGCAGCGCGGGCTCGCACGCCGCTAAGAAGCTGTCGAGCGCCTCCTCGCCCCGCGCCAGGCTCCTGCCCTCGGGGAGCGGCTTCGATGGAGCGAAAGAGAGGGCGAGCGGGAGCTTGAAGCTCCTGATCAGCACCGGAATCCGCGCTTCCCCTTCGCCCACGCGCAGGAAGATCGCGGCGCCAGCGACGCCGTGTACATGGGTCAACCCTTCGATGGCGACCTGACCCAATCGCGGCAGATCGATCGTCGAAGCCACTTCGACGAGCAGTTCGAGCCGAGCTCTTTCGTTTTCACCGATTGCCATGGGCCTCGCATCGGATTCGTGGGGACGGAAGAGGCGCATGCTACCACGCCCCATTTCCTTCCCTGCCGGAGTGAGCAATCGGTCCCTTCATACGATGAGCGCGGCACTGCGCCGTCACCCCCAATCACCCGAAAAGGAACGACCAACATGATCCGCTACCGCCCTCTCTCCCGGTACGGCTTCTGCCTGTCGATCAGCCTTCTGCTCGAATCGGCGCCCCGCTCTCGTACGAGCCGAACGGCACCTCCTGGCTCTTGGCCTGGGACGCGCCGGCAACCGATATCGGTCCGGTGACCTTCTACGCGGCGGGCAACGCCGCGAACGGAAACCACTCCCGCACCGGCGACTAGATCTACACGGTCACGGCGACCGCGATCTCGGCGACATCGGTGCGGGCGGTGACCTGGAGTCGGATCAAAAACCGGGGTGGGCGCTGGTAATCGTCAGCTCGAAGCTCGATGTCGCCTGGACCGTATCGGGGAGTTGGCCGAGCTTTGCGTTGAAATGGTATTGACCAGGTGTCGATGCTGGCGGCACGTCTTGCGAGAGGGCGTTCAGAATCCGAGTCTCTCCCGCCTGCAATGTGTCGCTATGGGTTTCGATCGGGCCGAAGACCACTGGACCACCCGCCAGCGACAGATCGAGCCACCAATCGAAGGCCTGCGACACTTCGGCGTTGTTGACGAGCGCCATCTGATACTCGATCGTGCCCCCCGCCGGTCCGATCTCGATTCCGGATTCGGCGGGTAGCAGCATGATCGAGACAGCTGAAGAGACCGCGTCGGGAGCAGCGATGAGGTCGTCGATGTACCAGCCTTCCTCGGTGACATATCCGTCGGTTCCGAAGCGGAAGCGGAGCCTTGCGTTGCCCGAGAAAGCGCTCAGATCGATCACATCTTCTCGCCAATCGTGCGTGCCGGAGAAACAGGGTGTTCCCGCTGCGAAGGGGCTGGCGTCGTTGTCGACGATCGTGTAGGGGTAGCCACCTTCGGGAGCGATCTGTTGGTAGGCCCCGCCGTCGATCGAGATCTCTACGATGCCGCCGTCCCATGCTTCGGTCTGATCGAGCACCTCCGCGTTCATCCAGTGCCAGAAGTGCAGCTTGGTGTTCGGCTGCAAGGGGATCGCCGGCGTCTCGAGCGCTGCGTCGAGCAGGTCCGCGTAGTCACCGATTCCGGTGGAGCCACATTTCCATGAGGTCGTCCCCGCGCTCGTGTGGTTTCGCTGCGTACTCTGATGCCACTGGTCCCCGTAGCTGGGCGTGACGTTGTCGTGGGTCCAGCCGTTCTCGCCCGACTCCATATCGTCGGAGAGACCGCCCTTCAGAGCTAGCGCAAGCAGGTTGAATCCCCCGGTGTCGACAGCGATCTGCTCGCTCCTCGAAGCGTAGTTGGAAGCGGTACCCTGAACGGTGTAGGTAGAGCCGATCGGAACGCCACCGACGATGTACACGCCCCTCTCACTGCTCGTGGCGACCGGGAGAGGGGTATCGAGGACTTCGACGAGCGCTCCGGATATCGGCAGCCCGTTGTCGGCATCGATCACCATTCCGGCAAGCGCGCCCGATGGCGAGGATTCGAGGGGGAAGTCGAGCGTTGTCGTATCGTCCGGCACAACGTAGATCGCTTGATCCGCGGTCTCGTAGCCGAAGTAGCTCGCCTCTATCGTGTAGGTGGAATCGCCCGGCAGGATGAAGAAGTACTCGCCCGTGAGCGGATCGGCCGTCTTCTTGCGCGGCGTTCCGGCGACGCTCAGCTCGGCCGGGATCGGATCTCCGCTGACGGCGTCTTCGACCGTGCCCACCAGATAGCCGACGCCGCTCATGACCATCGTCACCGCCTCGTATGCGTCGATGAACCCGGCGCCGTATGTGTTGTCTTCGCCGGCAACGCCAAAGTCGTGGGCGGTGGCCATCAACACCTCTTTGATCTGATCGACATCGAGATCGGGATTAGCCTCGCGCATGAGAGCAACCACACCCGCGACGTGTGGTCCGGCCATAGAAGTGCCGCTCCAACCGGATTCGTAGCCGCCGCCCGGTACAGAGGAGTACACGTCGACGCCCGGCGCGGAGACTTCGGGTTTGATGGAAATATCGTCGCATCCCGAAGGGCCGCGGCTCGAGAAACTCGCGATCGGATAGGGGTAGTCGGCGTTCGTGGCGTCGACAGCTCCGATCGAGTAGCAGTTGTACGGTGTCGTCGCGCGATCCGAGGGCGATCGGTGCGACTGCGGGCCTGGTCCTTCATTGCCGGCCGAGAAGGTCACGACACATCCGGCGGCTTCGCAGTTGTCGATGACCGCCCACCAGCGGCTGTCGCAATCGGTGTACGGCGGATCGCTGCCGAAGCCCTCGTTGATCCCCCAGGAGTTCTGCACCACATCGGGCACGTCGTCTACCGTGCCCGGGTCGCCGTCGGGATCGGCCAACCACTCGAAGGCGACCACGACGTCGTTGTCGAACTCCGGCCCGGCTCCCTGGTCGACGGCGTTGCACGCGATCCAATGGGCGCCGAATGCAACACCGACCGTGTCGCCCGTGGCCTCGCCGAGACCGGCCATCGTGCCCATGACGTGGGTGCCGTGGCCGTAGTAGTCCACCGGGAAGGTAGAGCCGCCGTAGACCAGGTCGAGCCAGGCCTCCGACCAGTCGACGTTCGGCAGCGTGCCTCGCCATCGATCGGCCAGAGCGGGATGAGAGCCGTCCACACCGGTGTCGAGATCGGCGACCAGGCGGCCCGCGCCGGTGATTCCGAGCTCCTTCCAGACCCGATCGGCATTGATCGCCTCTAGCCCGGGCGTGATGCCGATGCCGTTGATGCGAGGAAGCGATCCCTCTTCGCGGCGGATCGGCTCTATGAGACTGATCGAGAAGTTCGCTTCTATGAGACCCACTTCCGGACGCTCTCGGATCCTCGAGATCTCCGCCTTCGTGGCCTGCACCACGACGAGATTGCTGATCCAGTGGGGGGTGAAATCGACGACCCGGCCGGCGGCTCTCGCCCCGCTGAGATAGTCGAGGAGTGCGGGCTGAGTCCGCGATGCCACATCGCGCAGGGCCCTAACCACTTGCTCATGCCGATCGCGCCGGCCGACCCCCGCTCGGCGGAGGCGTGGTCCCAGTGCGTCGATATCGGCCTGCTCCGCGAGATGAACGATCACCGATAGGGTCGCATCGTCGGGCATCGCGGCCAGCTGATCCTGGAGCTCGATCGGCATATTGGCCGCGCTCGCCGCGTGCCCAGGCAGAATCGAGCAGAGGAGGGCGAAGAGGGCGGGCGCGATCGCTTTGCGCATGGCGGTCTTCTCCGGTGGGCCCAAAGGGGCCGTCTCTGAGGAGCGGGTGTTCATCGGAGCGAGAGGCTTCTCGTGGCGAAGCCTGCTCCCCGTCGACACACCATAACGCCACCAGAGCTCGCTCGCCGATCGATGCTCGATCAATGCGCCGCCGGGAATCGAACCCCGGCGGCGCTCGTCGCGTCAGCGGAGGGAGGATGGCCTCAGTCGGCTGCGAGGAAGACGAAACCCTCGGGCACTTCGAGCTCGATTTGCACTTCCGGGTCGACAGCGG
>CAZFNT010000439.1:0-4072 GCA_964520315.1 uncultured Gemmatimonadota bacterium | reverse complement strand
CTCGAGAACCGAAGCCGGCGATTCACCCGAATGGAAGGAGACGCCGAAACCGCCCCCCTCGCAGTCGATGATCGTCGCGTCGGCGCCCTCTTCCGAGAGCAGCACGAGATCGATCCCTTCGAACCCGATCTCTCGGTTTCCTGGGCCGGAGTAGGTTCCGGCGGCCACCAGCACCGTGTCGCCTTCGGCGGCGAGCCACAGAGCGCCCTGGATTCGTGGGTAATCCGCGGGCACATGGATGGTCGTGGCTTGAGTCGTGGCGGTGCTCGCGACGATGCACGCGACGAACGCGAACCTGGCTGCGCTCATGGTTTGCTCCTCGGTTGATCTTCTGTTTCCGTCGCCTCTGGGGTGAGGATAGCTCAGGCGCGAGGGTTACACTGGGCTTTGCCGCAAGAGTGTCAACGCACAGATCGAGTTTCATTTTTTGCGGGACGCGGTGGTCCAGCGGGGCAAGAGAAGGGGGAAGGGGGGGAGTGAATCGGGAGATGGAGGCGATATGCGGAATCTCTGTCTCGACCACCGAGACGACGCAGGGGTCCAGCGGCTGCGCTTCGTCGCGGGGCGGGGCCGCACGGGCTTTTGAACGCGTGCGCCGGGGCGCACATCGGCGCACCGCCCGGCTCCCCAAACGCTTCACGAGGCGGTGGAGACCGCAAGGGGCCGCCGCCAGCGACGGAATCGGGAGCCTCCGCTCTCGTGCTCGCGCCCGAGGAGGAATCGTTCTCGCCGAGATTCGGTTTCGAGATCGACGCTGCGCCCAGGCCCTATCTCTATCCGGGGGTGACGCGGAGGGATCAGGCGATGGCCTGGAGCAGCCCGGTCTGGGTGGAGTGGGTGGAGTGGCGGGAGGGGGTTTTCTCGACCTCGCGGGGAGTCCATTCCACTCAGGCGGAACAGGGATCGGCAGGTCGGATTCCCCGCCAGTACCCGCCGGTCCGGAGCTACACTGAAGTCACCGCTTCGGGGACGGGAGCGGAGAACCGAACGGAGATCCACGAGTCGCTGGATAAGGGTGACCGGAGGTCGGGCAGATGAACGATTCGATGCGTTTGGGCCGAATGGCCGCGCTGGGGATGTCGGGGGCTGTGCTCTGCCTTGCGGGTTCCCCCCATGTCGGGGCGTCCACGGTGGAGGCGACCGGAGTCGCGGACCTCGTGGGCATGGCGAACGAGATCGTGGTACTGGGGGCGGATGACAGGGGTCGACCGGTCGAGCGGGCGCGTCACGAGCTGCGCGGTGGGCTGCGGGCATTCGCGTACGACGACGGACTCGCCCTGCTGGTCACGGAGCCGGGCGATACGGTCGTGGTGGTCGATCTCTCCGCGCCCCTCCAGCCGGAGCCGCTGGCGGCGTACGTTCCGCTCCTCGAAAGAGATCGGGTGGTCGACGTGGATCTCGACGGGCAGCTCGGCATGGTGCTCACGATGCGCGGGCGCTTGGAGCTCCTCGACCTCGCGATTCCGAGCCTGCCGGGTCTGCTGGGCAGTTGGGAGACCGGGTGGGACTCCGGCATCTCGGTCGCTTCGGGGAAGGAAGGCGCGGTCTATCTCGAGACCGCGGACTCGTCGTGGTACCACTACACGGGGCGTCACACACTCCAAGTACTGGACGCGAGCGACCCGCGCTCGCCGGTGCCGGTCGCGACCCACGACCTGGGCGCCGAGGGCGCCGACCACGGGATGCGATACGAGCTGTTCCGGCGGAACAACATGTTACTGACGTCCTACCGTCACTCGCACGATATCGGGCTCGCCGGGTGGTATCTGGCGGACGCCCTGGAGCCGGATCTCCGTTGGACCGCGGCGTCGGGGCTGTACGTGACTCAGCTCGCGATGGCGGCCACCGATTCCTTCGCTGTGATGCTCGAGCACGACTTCTGGGAGGATTCGACGCGGGTCGCCGCGTGGCACCTGAGCGACGGTCGCAGCTTGCCCTCCGCGGCGCTGGGTCGAAGCAGTTTCGACGGAGACATGGCGGCGGCCGGGGACCATATCGTGGTGTTGGAAGAGGGCGAGTCGGTCGCAGTGGAGCGCCTGTGGTTGCCGCCGACCGATCGCTGGGTTGCGCGCCTCGCCGGCGCGGGCGGGGGCCGGTCCGCTCTGCACGAGGCGAGCCGCACGCTCTACGTGCACACCCAAGGGACCTGGCGGATGGTGGACCTCGCCGAGCCCAGCGCTCCCCTGGACCTCGGCGTTTTCTCGCCGGCCGGAGACACCCTCGGTCCGCCGGCCATGGGGGGCGACCTGGCGGCGAGTCTGGTGGCCGGCGTCGTGCGCCTCTTCGACCTGGGCGACCCCCACAACCCGATGGAAGTTGGGCGCGTGGAGCTTCCAGCCCACGCCATCGCCCTGGGTGTCCTCGAGCCCGGCGCACGGGGTGGCGAGGGCCACGAGGGCGCGCGGCTCTTCCTACACGCCGCGAGGGCCGGGAGCTACGGATCGGCCGCATGGATGGCCTCGGTGGAGGTGACCGACCCATCGAGCCCGGTCCGCCTCGGCGAGACCACCTTCGATTGCGGGCAATTGCGTTGGTTGGAGGACGTGGTCGCCTTGGGGGAGGTCGGCGTCATGGTGGCCAGCAATCGGAGCGCCGACGCCGAGGGTTGCCTGGTGTCGTGGTGGGGCGGCGAGCTCGGAGGGGTGGAGGTGCGCGACTCGCGCACCTGGGACGGACTGCATCAGCGGATCACGACGGACGGCTCCTTCTTGCTCGTGCCCTGGGCGTCGTATACCTTGAGCGCCTGCGACGGCGGGGTCGAGATCTACCGCGTAGGCGATGACGGATCCCTTGCGCGAGAGGACGGGATAGTGGACTGCCGAGACACGAAGTTCGTCGCGGCCGCCCGCCGCGGCGACGGTCCCCTATATACGGCCTACCGGTACTCCGCCTTCGAGACCCATTTCAAGGAACGCTCCTACCAGGACGGGTGGTCGGGCAGGCGGCTGAACGTGGGCTCTCTCATGTCGCTGGGGCGGACCAGCAACGATCTGTGGTGGCGCGCGCCCGATTTCCACGCTCTTGGGGACGCGCTCGTCAGCACCGGCATCGACGACACGCTGCGCGTGAGCGCCCCTCGCCTACCGCTGCCGCCGAAGTCGCTGGGGCGCTGGTCCGCGACGCACTGATCGCGGTCCGCGGCGGAGAACCCTTGCGTTCCGACCCATCGGGCCGATTCGATGAGGATCGCGTCGAGACCTCCGGGGTGCATCTCGGCCACCGTACGGCCGTCGGCGGCGACCGCATTCACCTGCCGGAAGAGCCCGCCGTTCCACTCGGGATGGCGATCGCGCAGCAGTTTCACGACCGTGGGATCGATCTCGACCGCCGTGATCCCTTTGTGTGGCGGAAATTGGGAAGGAGTAGAGCCCGCGCCCGCCCCCCGCGCCGATCACCAGCACCTCGCCATCGGGCGGAATCAAGGCGTAGATCTCCTCCCGCAGGTCGTCTTTCGGGCCGCGGAGCGAGGCCGGGCCGGTCAGCCACATGAAATGGTAGTTGTAGAAGGCAGCGATTCCGGCCCCGACCTCGGTCGCTTCGACGAATCGGAGCTGTGACAGGCGACTCCAGCCGTGGAAGATCGGTTCGTCGAGTCGATCGAAGAGAGGCTGAAAGCGGGAAGAGATCGCCTTTCCGCGCGAGCCCAGCTTGGGTGCCAGGAAGTCGTAGCGCTTGGTCGGATTCTCTTCGGTCTTTCGAAAACGCTCGAGCCGCCAGTCGAGGTCCAATGTCGGCGCCGACCAGAGCACGATCGCCAGCACCACGATTCCCAGCCTGGGCAGGAGCGCCAGCGAGAGTCCGGTTGCGACCAGAATCACGTTGGCGCCCGTCGGGCCGACCAAGAGATCGAAGCCCAGATAGCCCGCCACCAGCCCGAGAAGGTGTACGGCCCATCCTCGCCCCACCCACGATGCGCCCGCGCGATGCGCCTGGCGCAAGAGCGGGCCGAGTGCAAGGCCGACACACACGAACCACGCCCCGAGCGCGCCGAGGTGCGCGATCGATGCGACCGCCAGATCGGCGGTGTCGCCAGTCATGAGGAACGTAGCGAGCTCGCAGGCAGAGAACCACA
>CAZFNT010000438.1:0-4073 GCA_964520315.1 uncultured Gemmatimonadota bacterium | reverse complement strand
CCCAGCTCGTGGTGTGACGCCCCGTTCCGGTCTTGCGAGAGATCGCGCCGACGCGAAGATCGAGCCCCGGAGCCATCGCATTCGCCAAACTCGATTTCCCTGCTCCCGAGGGACCGACGAAGGCACACGTCTTGCCGGCCATCCAGGCCCGCAGCTCGTCGAGCCCGTCCCCCGTGAGAGCCGAAGTGCTCAAGACCAGATAACCGGTAGGCTTCAACAGTGTCGCTAGCTCTTCCGCGGCTCGCAGCTCTTTGCGCCTCGCCAAGTCGAGCTTGTTGAGCACCAGAATCGGCGCGACGCCCCCGGTCTCGGCGGCTAACAGCAAACGTTGCGCCAGTCGCGGATCAGCCTTTGGCCCACGGTAGGCGAAGATCGCCGCCACTCCGTCGACATTCGCGGCCAAGACTTGCTCCAAAGGCACTTCGCCCGATGCGGTGCGAGAGATCTTGCTCCGCCTGGGAAGGACCTCTTCAATTGTTCCTTGTAGCTCACCATCACCGACTCTCTCGCCCAACTGCACACGAACACGGTCGCCGACCGTCACCGGGCTGGTGACCGATTCGTTCAAAAGTCGGTGGCGACCGCGCAAAGTACAGTCCACGATCGCTTCGTCGTGCAGCTCCACACCGAAGCTGCTCCCATGTGCCCGTACAACTAAACCCTCCGGCATCAAACCACGCCCCGCTTCCTCACAACATCGATCTCGTCCCGATCGAAGCCTAGCTCCTCGAGAATCATGTCTGTATCTTCACCCAGCGCAGGCGGCGGTCTGTGCTCGAGATCGCCCTGCGCCGACAGCTTGAAAGGTGTCGCTATCGCTGGCACCGCGCCCTCACCCGGATGCCCGCAATCGAAAAACACCCCGCGATCGCTCATATGATGATGTAGCCGCACCTCTTCCGGCTCCAGAACCGGAGCGACACACATATCGTCGTGCCCGAGCGTCTCCATCCATTCCGCCAGCGGCCGCTCCGCGAAGAGAGTCGCCAGATCGCGCCGCAGCGCCTCATCCGCCACGTCGCGCTCCGCCCACTCCTCCCGCCCCACCGCGCGCGCGAAATCGACCCAGAACTTCCTCTCGATCATGCCGAGAAAGGCGATCGAGATGTACCGGCCGTCCGCGCAACGATAAAGCCCGTAAGTGGGCAGAGCGCCGGTCAGCGGCCCCCGCCCCGGCCCCCCCTCGGGCGCGCCCGCCGCGGCCATCGCGTAGCCGACGACCGAGAAGAGAGCGGCGCCGTCGGCCATCGACACATCGACCGCCTGCCCCCCGCCCGTGCGCTCCCTCTGCAGCAACGCCGCAAGGATCCCCGCGACCGCCGGCCAAGTACCGCCCACGATATCGGCAACCGGGGCTCCGGGCACGGCGGGGCCACCATGCGATCCCGCCCCCTGACTCACCAACCCCGCCAAGGCCTGATAGTTCAGATCGTGCCCGGCGCGATCCTTCCACGGCCCCGTGGCCCCATAGCCGGTGATCGAGCAGGTGATCAGGCGCGGATTCTCTTCGCGCAGCCGATCGAGGCCGAGCCCGAGCCGCTCCATAACGCCCGGACGGAACCCTTCGACCAGCAGATCCGCCCTCCGCACGAGCCGCTCCAGAATCCGCCGCCCCTGCTCCGACTTCAGGTCGAGCGTGAGCGATCGCTTGTTCCGATTGATCAGGCAGAAGATCGCTCCTTGCGATCCGATCAAGGGAGGGATCCAGCGAGTCTTGTCCCCCGTCCGGGGCGGCTCGACCTTGATGACCTCCGCACCCAGATCGCCCAATATCTGAGTCGTCAGCACACCCGGCAAGAGCTGGGTCAGATCGACGACCTGGATTCCTTCGAGGGGGGATGACACTGCGCTCGGCTTCATTCTCGCACGAGTCTATCGGATTTCCGCGGGAAAGCCCCGGCCCTCGACGAGCGCATCCAGAATCCTCGCAACCCGCTCCGCGCTCCGTTTCCGCGAATGCTCCAGCCGTGCCTCGCTCGACGCCCCCTCGATCTCTCCCGCGCAAAGCCGGCGCAGCGCCTGGTCCAGGGCATCGGGATCGGAGGCCGGTGCAACGACGCCCGCACCGCTACGGCGAACGAGCCGAGCCACCTCTCCATCGGCGGGAGCCTGCGCCAGGATCGGCCTACCGGCGCCCAGATACTCGAAGACCTTCCCCGGAATATGCCCGATGCTCCGCGGATCGTCGCGCACGATCAGCCAGAGCGCGTCGGCCCCCCTCTGCGCCGCCAGCGTTTCCGCGTGAGGGCGAAAGCCCATACTCTCCACGACCTCGCCGAGCCCCAACTCGCCCGCGAGCCCCAGCACATAAGGATCGGGCGCGCCGTAGATCCGCACGCGAAAGGCATCTCGCGCCACGACACCATCGTCGAAAAGTCGAACCAACGCCTCGAAGAGAGGCCGCGGATCCTGCCGCCGCCCATAGAAGAGCCCCGCGTACATCAAAACGAAGGGCTCAGCGGCGGTGGGCGGATTGCGCCGCGCACCCGGCTCCGGAAGACCCGCGAAATCCTCGGGGTCGTAGCCGTTCGGCACCACGAAGAAGCGCTCGGGCCTCGCCTGGCGGCGCGCCAGATCGTCGCGCCAGGGGGCGCTCACGGTCGTGACAGCATCCGCATCTCGCAAGACGCCCCCCTCGAGACGGCGGTCGATCGCCGACCGGAGCCGCGAGTCGTAGAAGGGGTAGTGGGAGCGCGTCCAAAGATCACGATAGTCGGCGATCCAGGGGATCGAGCGGCGGCGCGCGACGGCCCGAGCCGCAAGATGGGCCGTGGCGGGGGAGCTCGTCGAGAAGATGGCGTCGGCGTGTCGGGCAACGTCCATCGCGGCGCGGCGGGCGAAGGGAAGCCAGCCGATACAGGGGTCCGGGATATACATCCAGGTGCGGATCAGCCGTCGAATGCGGCCGTGCCCCTCGACCGCGGGCGAAGTCGCGGGCTCCACCGAACCCTCGGGCAAGACCCCGGGACGGACCCGCGCGAGAGCCGCCCGCAAAAGGCGCGGCAGCTCCAGAGAGCCGGTGCGGATCACCTCGGTCTCATCATCCAGCGAAGGATCGAGCGCATACGACCCCACATCGGGGGTTACCACAATCGCCCGCCACCCAAAACCTGGCAGGTGGCGCGCCAGCTTCAGCGAACGCTGCGCGCCGATGCCGCCCAGAGGCGGGTAGTAGTAGCTGAGCATCAAGAGGGTGCGGGGCAATTCGGGGGCTCCGCCTGAGCGCTATCGAGTCCAGGCGTAGTAGAGCACGTAGAGCCAGGAGAGCAGTCCGTGGATCACGGCCCACAGGATCGACTTGTTCACCGACCAGGAGATGGCGATGGCGAGTGCGGAGCCGAGCGTGACCCCGGAACGGGCGACTTCGTGACTTGTGGCCAAGGGGGACCGCCTTTGGTAGCTACCTGGTCCGACCGATAGGGAGACAGGGTAGCGCTTTGAGATCGGCCTTTCGACATGATGAGGGAGGGGGACGGAGTATTGCTCTGCCGATCTCCGCTCTTTCGAAGCGAGGCATGCCCCGTCGCTCCGCTTCCCCGAACGCGACGCCCTGCGGGCCCACGAAACGCCGCGGCCCGGCGCGCCCCACTCCGCTCGACCCCAACCCTCGGGGGCGGAGATCGGGTCACGAGCAAGAGATATGCTGAGGTTTCGATATAGTCGCAAGCTCCCGAGAGCCCGCACGCGAGAAAGCGGGCACGTCGAGGCCGGAGCGGCCTTTTGCTCAAGGCGCCGCATCAGTTGGTCGCTGGTCTTCGCGGCTTTCGCGTTTGGACGTTCGGCTCGCCGGCCGAGCGGCAGCAGGAACTTCCGCTCGTCGATTCCCGCCCTGGAAGACCCGAGTGCGATCGGAAGCCCGAACTGAGACACGCACGCCCAGACGAGCTGGAATCCAGTGAAGTACTCGGTGATCGTGCTCAGGCCCTTTTCGAGCCGCACCTTCTTCTTCCGGCCTGTTCGCCCCGCGCCCGTCGCGCTCTCCCGCACCCGATGAGAGGGCCGTCGATCAGAACACCGATCTCATCCGGAACATCGGAAAGTGCGTGCCAAATAGGACGTAATGCCGTCTGGAA
>CAZFNT010000437.1:0-4089 GCA_964520315.1 uncultured Gemmatimonadota bacterium | reverse complement strand
GGGGCTTCGTCGCGGTCGCGCTTGCCGCCGATGAAGCGAAAGTCGCGGGCCACGATGTCGGTCGCCCAACGCTTCGCGCCCTCGCGGTCGGTGTACTCGCTCGTCTCGATCCGCCCCTCGACGTAGAGTGCGTTGCCCTTGCGGGCGTAGCGATCGATTGTCTCGGCTTGGCGGCCCCAGAACTTGACGCGATGGAACTCGGTGCGCTCCTGGAGCTCGCCGTCCCGATTCTTGAACTTCTCGTTAGTGGCGAGGCGAACGGTAGCGACAGCGTTTGAGTCGCCGATCTGCTTGTACTCGGGATCGGCGCACAAGTTGCCGATCAATATCGCTTTGTTGACCATTATTCTGTCTCCTCGACCGGCTTCGGATAGAAGTCGATCTTCGTTGCCGTTTTCGATGTCGTGCCCCCCGCCGCGCGGACGCTGGCGAGAAGTTCGGCCTTCGTGGCCTTGAGGGTGGGCGGCCTTTCGTCGCCGCCCGCTGCTTTCGCCCGCTCGACGAGCACCCGGGCCGCGGCCTCGATGCTCTTCTTGGTGGCGGTGGCGGTGGTCCCGGCGGCGGCAATCTCCGCGCCAAACTCGGCGGTCAGGGTCTCGCGCACGATCGCCCCGTCGAGCTTCTCGGTGGTGCGGCCGGCTGTCGTGCCGTACATCGTCCCGTCGCCCATGTCGATCGGGCGCTCTGCCGCGACGGCATGAATCAACTTCCCGAAGTCGGCCACCGCCCCCCGTGCCCGCTCCCATAGCCGAATCGCCGCCGCGGCGTCTTCGTCCGCAAGCGCCGTGATCTGGTCGCGCAGATCGAGGGGCTCAGACAGGACCTTTCGAATCATGCCGACCTTCGCCGGGCATGATCGGGCTGCCGGGCAGTAGCGACAGTGCGGGCCTTCGACTACGGGCGGGGCGTCGCCGCGGCCAACGAGCGCCTGGACCTCGGCGATCCGGGCGGGGAGGGCGCGGAGGGTGTCGCGGGCCTCCTCGATGTCGAAGAGGTCCATCGGCACAGCCACCGTCCACACTCCGCCGTCCTCGCGGATGAACGAGTGTGCCACCACGGCAGACTCTAGCCCGGTCAGCGCACACACCGCGACCGCCCCCGCTCGGAGCTGCCAGGAGGGGGTCGCGACGGGGGTGCGGCCGGTCTTGTAGTCGGTGACCATCACCGCCGACTCGCCCACCACCGCGCTGTCGATCGAGCCCGCGATCTCGGTGGCGGCTAGGTCGCCATACTCGCGGTCGATGTTGTGGCCGATCTCGCGAGCCTCGCCGGTCTCCACGTCGTAGGCGAGCGCCCATTCGCGATGGGCCTCGGCCGGGATCTGGAGCCGCTCAAGCTCGATCTCGGCGCACCAGTCGCGGTACTCGGCGGGGACCATTTCCAGCGCGGGCGTGGGGTCCTCGGGATCCACCGCGGCTAGGTAGGCATGGGCTGCCGAGCCTCGCAACGCACCCTCCCCGCCGGTATCGCTGGCCTGGGGGAGCGCGTGGCTCGCGACGCAGGGGATGGCGCGATTGAGGCGGGAGAATGTGGGTAGATTCATCTGCCGGTCTCCAGTAGACGGATGATGCGGCGGATCTGCCATCGGCGCGCGGGCTCCGCCGCGCTCTCCGCGCTCCACGCCGCGCTCGCCGCCGCATCCTCCCCCGCGCTTTTCGCCGCGCTCGTCGCGCTTCTCGCCGCGCTCCACGCCGCGCTTCTCGCCGCGCACGCCGCGCTCGCCGCCGCGCTTTTCGCCGCGCTCGTCGCGCTCGTCGCGATTCTCGCCGCGCTTTTCGCCGCGCTTTTCGCCGCGCTCTCCGCCGCGCTTCTCGCCGTGCCATCGGTCTCCCCGGCTATCCACTGGCGTATCGCGCGGCAAGCGGCGACCGACCGGGGGTCGGGGGCTCGGCCACGGCGCCGCTCCATTCGCAACGCTCGCTCTGCGCAGAGCACGGCGAAGAGCCGCATATCACGATCGGGGATTATGCCGCCGTGGAGGACTAGCCACAGCCGGTCCTCATGTGGGATTCGCCGACACCGCAGCACATCGAGCGCAGTCCATCTCTTACGCGTCGCCGCGAGTTTCGCGATTCGCTTGCGGGGCCAATCGGCACAAGGGTCCCACTGCAGCACCATTTTGGTGGTGATCTTCGGGAGCGTCACTGCGCACCCCCGCCCCTGAGCGCTGCCGCTCGCTCGCCCCATGCCCGCGCCAACTCTCCCCGAGCCTCGCCGGCGGGGACTTTCTCGGTGATCTCCGTGCGCAGATTGTCGAGCCCGGCCTGGTCTTGGGCCGCCTCGATCGCCTCGGCGAAGACTGCGGCGACCTCGGGATTGGTGCCTTGGCGGCCCTTGGTGCGGCGCTCGCTTCCGCTCCCAATGCTCCCTACGTTCCCGTCGTCGTCATCCTCGGGCGCCACGCCGGCAACGGCGGCAAGGGTGTAGCGGCGGAGATAGGTCACCACGGAGCCAACCGCCTGGGGGTCATCCTTGCGGGGCTTCGCGCTCGCCCAGGCGGTCTGGTAGACCTCCTCGCCAAAGAGCAAGACCACGCGGCAGGTGACAATGCCATTATCCGATCCGATCTCTTGGATGGTGGCGATCCCATGTTTCGCGAGCACGGGAATGGTGGCATCCCGCACAGCCGCGAGATCGGCATAGCGGGAGCGGAAGTGTGGGTTGGTGGCGTTCCGGGCCGGGTTCCGCATCTCGGCCTGTGCTGCCGCGAGGGCGGTGGCCATGTTCGGGTGGGTGGTCGTTTTCTCGCTCATCGCCTAGTCCTCCCTCACCGGTATCCAATAACACCCATGATCCGCTCCCAGCACTCGTCACAGAGACGGCGCTTTCGCGGCACATGACCCTGGAATGTGACGGTGACAAATCCCCCATCTCTTTCGCGGCACTCGGTGTCGCTGCACTGCTCGCCCTCACAGGGGAATATGTCGGGCTCGCCGGGGGGCTCGTAGTAACCGGGGCCGGGGATGCCGTTCATCGCGCAGCCCTCCTCGCCTGCACCCGGTGTTCGACCACGAGCTCGGTGCGCATCTTCCCGATCACGTGGATCGCCTCGCGGATCGCCTCGATGACGCGCTTGGCGTCGGCCGAACCGTCGTCGATCCGCCACCTGTTGACAGTCTCGATCGCGGCGTCAGCCCGGGTAGCCAGGTGCGTGAGTGCGTCGAGGGTGGTGGGTGTTAGGTCGTGGCTGCTCATGACCCCCTCCTCCCGCCCGCCTGAGCGTCGATCTCGACCTCGCCGAGTAGGCGCCCGGGCCGGACTTCGTCGCTATCGCAGCCGCAGCCGTCGCCTCCGCAGCTGCACTCGCACGCACAATCATCGACGCAATGTCGACATTCGCAGGCATTGTCGCAACCGCACTCGCACCCGCACTCACATTCGCACGTGCATCCGGGCCAGGCGTGCGCGAGGAATACGGTTTCATCCTTTACGGTCGCGATCACGATTACAAGGTCTCCGCCCTCGGCGGTAGTCACCCCGTCGATGAACGGGCGGTCGATGGTCACGCTGTTCATGACTCCCCCCTGTCCCCGCCCGCCTGAGCGTCGAGGCACTCGCCAATGTCTCGCAGGTCCGCCGCGGCGTTTCTGACCACGCGGGCCACCTCGGGCTCTAGCGGGGCGGGGGCGTAGAGGATGGCCTGAAGCGCCCGCAGGCTCCGCCGGGCTCGGGCCTGGGCGCCGGGGCGGGTGATTGCGGTCTTGGTGGTCGCCGCGGGCTTCCGCGCGCGGCTGGCGTTGATAGCGGCGTCGCGGTCGTGGGCCGCCAGGCGTTCGCGGACGGTCACGACGCCCCCCTTTCTCCGAGTGCGCGCAGCAGCTCGATCGGCCAGTCGGCCCGGTCGGGCCAGTTTCCGCCGGACCGCCCGGCGAACTGTGCTCGCAGGTCGTCGAGGATCTCTGCCTCTAGCTCCGGCTGGTCACCGTAGCCATCGACTCGGACCTCGCCATCGCTGTCGATACGTCCCAAGACGCCGCCGAATCCGCAGCACCAGTAGATGTCGCCGTTCGATTGAAAATCAAATCGGGGAGTGTGGGTGCTCATTGTCAGCCCTCCGTGTCGGCTGGGGGTGCTCCCTGTTTGTGCCGT
>CAZFNT010000436.1:0-4101 GCA_964520315.1 uncultured Gemmatimonadota bacterium | reverse complement strand
AAGCTGAACACGGCGGGGGGGGGCGCGTCGGCGGTGGGGGTCTTCGTGATGGGGCTCGCCGGGGGGCTGATCGCGGCGCCTTGCGTTGGTCCGGTGCTGGCGGGGTTGATCCTATGGATCGGGCAGGAGGGGAGTCCGGCGATCGGGGCGCTCTACATGAGCGCGTTCTCGCTCGGCTTCGGCACCCTCTTTCTGGCACTCGGGGCGGGTGGGAACGCTGTGATGCCGAAGGCCGGGGCCTGGATGGTCGCGGTGGAGCGGGTGCTCGGCACGATGCTCTTCGCTGGCGCGCTCTACTTCATCGACCAGGTGGTCGAGCCCGACACCTTCTATGTCGTACTCGGTTGCTTCCTCGTCGTGCTCGGCCGTTGGATGGCGCTTTCGAAAGACGACGAAGAGACACCTTTCCTGTTGCTCCGCTCCGCGGCCAGCAAGCTGGCGACCGCGGTGGGGATCGTCGCGGTGCTCGGAACGATGATCACCGAGGGCTGGCTTATGCCTCGGCCGATCGCTCTGGGCGGTGCGCCGAGTGCTGCCCGAGCACACGAGGGGATCGCTTGGCGGGCGGCCGACGAAGCGGCGATCGATTCCGCGATCGCGATGGGTGGGCCGGTGGTAATCGACTTCACGGCCGACTGGTGCATCGCGTGCAAGGAGCTGGACAAGCTCACCTTCGCGAATGAAGAGGTTGCGGCCGAAGCGGCGCGTTTCACGGCGCTCCAGGTAGATTGCACCCGTTCCAGCTCTCCCGAGATAAAGGCGGTGCAGTCCCGTTTCGGTGTCAGCTCGCTGCCCACGGTGCTCTTTGTCGATTCGGCGGGACGGACGGTCGAGGGCGCCACCGTGCGCGGCTTCGTGGCGGCCGAGGAGTTCCTCCGGCGGATGCGCTCGGTGCACTAGCCGACGTGTTCCGGCACACGTTCTTCCGATCCCCCTGATCGGGATTGGAACCATGCTGCATCGGGTCGAGGCGCCGGCCGATAGTAGGGTATGAATTCGAGATTCCACGTGTGTTGGAGAGCTTGATGCTGGTCACCTGGGCCCTACCCGACGCCGGTCGAGAGGGCGATATAAGGAACTACCTGCCCACGGCGCACGCCAGAGAGCTTCTGACCCGACTCGGAGAGCTGAGCGGACGCTCTCTGGTTCTCACTTCGGTCGACGGGGAAGAGGTCTGTCGCTCCGATGATGAAGGGGGGGGACTCTACTTCGGCGGCCGTGGGGCCGTGGCGCCGGTGACACCCTCGGGACGCCGTGTGGGGCACCTTCATGTCGTCGGTGCCGATGCCGAAGGCTCCGCCGGCCAGAATCTCGCCAGACTGCTGGCGGCCTGCGTGGCCGACCGCGTCATCGCTTCGGTCGTCGCGTTTCGGTCCCCCTTCTCTCTTCCCCCGAAGTTCGACGAGTGTTTGGATGGGGACTCCGCCCCCGATCTGGAGCGGATCCTCTCAATCGCCGCCGCTCACACCGGCGCCGAGACCGTGGCGATCCTGCGCCTGCGCGCGCAGCCGCTCGGGGAGCAGGGGGGCGATCTACTGGAGCTGAGCGCTGGCTTAGGTGTGGAGGCGGGCCCGAATCTGGTCTTGCGTGCGGCGAGTGGGCCTCTGCGGGATGCCCTCGATTCGACCGAGCCCCTGCTGATCCAGACACGCCGCAACGAGCTGGGGATGGTGGTGATGCTATTGGGGCGGGGTCAGCTCTTGCTGGCGCCGATGCGGGTCGACGGTCGCAGTCGCGTCGAGGGGATCCTCACGGCCGGGAATCCTACAGGCGGTTCCTTCCACGACGAGGAGCTCTCCTCGTTGCCGCAGCTCGCCTCGCTCGCGGCGAATGTCCTCGATCGGACCGGTCGCCTGGAGGACGCCCATCGGCATCTGGTGCACGCGATCCAGGCGATCCTCGAGACGATCGAGGGTGGGGGCGATGTGCGGGGACACTGCACCCGAACGGCGCGACATTCGCTCATGGTGGGGCGGAGAATGGGATTGTCCGAGGGGCGATTGCGAGATCTGGAGCTCGCCGCATCTCTTCATGATCTTGGCAAGATCGGCACTGCCGACCTGCGCCCTGACCAGATCGAGGAACAGCACGCGGAGTGGGGCGCCGCGCTGCTCGAGACCGCCACGGCCTTCGCGCATCTGGCGCCGGCCGTGCGATTCCACCACGCCAGATGGGACGGCGCGGGTGAGAGATGCGAACGACAGGGCGAGGATCTCCCTCTGGCGGCCAGGATCATCGCGGTCTGCAACGCACTGGATCATCTGACCATGCCCGGGCCGAATGGGCGGAGCCGCCGCTCTCTCGGCGCGGCGTTGGCGGCGATGGAATCGGATAGGGGCGCGTTCGATCCCACGGTGCTCGACGCGCTGAACGGGGTCGCTGGCGAGATCGAATAGAGGGTCGCGGAGGGCGCGGGGTCCGATCTGGTTGTGAGCCGACGGAGCGCCAGCCTATATTAGAGTCGAACCACCGACCCGGACCCGCCTGATGAGCTACTACGAAGAGCGCCCCTCGATCCGTTTCGGCCCGGCCGCCCTTACACCGGGCGTGCGCGGGCTGATGACGTCGTGCGTGGGCCTTTTCTTGCTCCAGCGCGTGATGGATCTGATCTCCGGGGGCGCCGTGACGCCCGAGATCACCCGTTTCCTGGGCCTGGTCCCAGGCAAGGCTGTCATGGGTGGGCATCTCTGGCAGTTCGTCACCTACCTCTTCGTGCATGGCACCGTCGTCCACATTCTCTTCAACATGCTCTTCCTGTGGTGGTTCGGGACGGCGCTCGAAGGCTCGTGGGGGACCAGACGATTCTTGAAGTACTACTTCGGGACAGGTGTGTCGGCCGCGGTGATCGTAGCGGCGGTCGCCTTCGTCGGGCCTCCGGAAGGGCTCTTCATTCCGGTGGTCGGGGCGTCGGGCGCCATCTTCGGTCTGCTCGCGGCGTACGGCATGACCTTCGGCGACAACATCATTCACGTGATGTTGATCTTCCCGATGCGAGCCCGCTACGCGGTGCTCCTCTTCGCGCTGCTCGAGCTGGTGGTGCTGATGGACAATCCGACGACGCAGATGGGCGCTCTCGCCCATGTTTCGGGCATGGCTGTCGGTTATTTGTTCCTGCGCTTCGAACAAGATCTGAACGAGGTGTTTTCGGGGCGTCGTGCGCGCAGGCGCCGCCTCAAGCTGGTTCACTCGCCTCCGCAGCCGATGGATCGCAAGCGCTATATCGCGGATCAGATCGATCCGATCCTCGACAAGATCAACGAGCAGGGGATCGAGTCGCTCACGCCGCGCGAGCGAGAGGTGCTCAAGAAGTTCCACGATCGCGATTGATCAGCGATTGACCCAAAACCCCGGGCCACATAGCCTCGCCGCATGCGCTTCAAGCACCGGGCCCAGGTCAGCGATCTTTTCGCCGCCGCCCATACGCTCCGGGGCACGGGCGGCCCCTGCGCCCGCAACCATGGCCACAACTGGCGAGTGACCGTGGTGGTCGAAGCCGACGAGCTCGACGAGCACGGCATGGTGGTCGACTTCTTGGCGCTCAAGGCGGGGTTGAGACGCATTCTCGATCGGTACGAGCATCGTGATCTGAACGAGATCGAGCCCTTCGACGCCGCCCTCAACCCGACCGCGGAGAACGTCGCGAGAACGATCGCACAGGCCCTCTGCGAGCAGGAGGAGTTGCCGGGGAGATTGGTGGAGGTCCACCTGGCCGAGGCCGAGGGTATGGAGGTGAGCGTGCGGATCGTAGACGATGAAGCTGGTTCGTAGACCCCCCTCAGGCGTCGATGGCGCCTTGCGCGCGCTGCTCGAGATGCCGGGTGTCGTTCATCACGAAGTACTGCCCGCCCGGGTTGCGAAGAGCGCGCCGCTGCCCGCCTGGATCGACGAGCGCCTGCGCCAAGTGCTCAGCGCGCGCGGGATCGATTCGCTCTACTCCCATCAGGCCGAGGCGCTCGAGCTGGTTCACCAGGGGCGACATGTCGTAGTGGTCACGCCGACGGCATCCGGCAAGACCCTCTGCTACAACCTGCCCGTTCTCGATCGCCTCTTGCGCGACGGCGAGGCCCGCGCTCTCTATCTCTTTCCGACCAAGGCGCTCTC
>CAZFNT010000435.1:0-4104 GCA_964520315.1 uncultured Gemmatimonadota bacterium | reverse complement strand
GGCATTGCGGGCCTCCCGAAGCGAAGATTCACGCGCAGGGAGTCTCGAGGACGGTCGGGACACGTGAACGAGATGGGCCGCGAGGCAGGCTTCTTTCGATTCGTGCTCTGGGCGTTCGCGGGCAGCATCGGGCTCGCGTCGGTGGGCTACTTCCCGACCTTGCGTCTGGGAGGGCGATCGGCGGTGATCGCGATGTGCGCGGGTTGCGCGGTGAGCTTCACGGCCTCGGTCGTGGGGGCGCTGCCGCTCGTTCGACGGAAGCCGCGTGACGAGGCGACCATGGCCGCGCTGACGGCGGTGGGAATCCGCTTCGGTGTGGCGCTCATCGGCGGCATCGTGTTGGCTCTGGCCACGACTTTGGACCAAACTCCACTGCTGATCTGGCTGGCGGTGAGTCACTTGGCACTCGCCATTCTCGACACAAGGTTCGCGACCGCGAGGATCGCCGAATCAAGGACTGCGTAGATCAACCATGGGATCTCTTCTCGAAATCTCCTCCGGCGGAAGCCCCCTCGATCACGTTCTGCAGCACCCGCTGAAGGAGATTCCGCTCGATCTCGGGGTCTTGACCCCGGCCGGCGTGATGACGGTGATGAGCGATCAGATCACGATGCTGATCCTGGCGGGGATTCTGCTCGTGGCGCTGGTGCCGAGGGCGATGCGGCGTTTTTCGGCGGACGAGGGGATCGAAGGGTTAGTGCCGAAAGGGTCGACGAACTTCATCGAGTCGATCTGTGAGTATCTGCGCGCGGAGGTTGCCCGACCGGTGCTCCACCACCACACGGATCGCTTCATACCCTATATCTGGAGCGTCTTCTTTTTCGTGCTGACGGTGAACGTGCTCGGCCTGCTGCCGATTCCGGCCATCAGCGCGCTCTTCGGAGCCCATATCGGGGGTACGGCGACGGCGAATATCTGGGCGACTGGAACGCTGGCGATCTTGACGCTGATCATGATGGTCACCAATGGGCTGCGTTTCGGGGGGAGGGCCTACCTGGCACACTTCTGTCCAGGGCCGCGCTTGTTGGCGCCCTTGCTGGTGCCGCTTGAGGTAATCGGCCTGCTCGCGAAGACCTTCGCATTGGCGGTGCGACTCTTCGCCAACATGATCGCCGGGCATATTGTGCTGGCGGTGCTGCTCGGCTTCATTTTGCAGGCCGGGACGGAGATCGGACCGGGAGCCGGACTGGGCATCGCGGTGCCGGTGGTGGCGGGGAGCGTCGCCATCAGTCTGTTGGAGCTCTTCGTGGCCTTCCTTCAGGCCTTCATCTTCACCTTTTTGACCGCACTCTTCATCGGGATGTCGGTGGTTCTGGATCACTGACCTCCCGCTCAGGACAACTCGCCATGCCCGGATATGCGCGGGGCACGCGGGCCACGAGGCGTGACTGCGATGGCGAGACAAGAAACGGCGATCGGCCTCGCACGACCGCCACTGGAAAGCACAAGGAAATACAGGCAATGAACACCAACGGCGCAAAGATCGTTCGAACCGTGCTCTCGCTGGCCCTTCTCATTCTGATGGCCCCGGCCATCGCCATGGCTTCCGAGGTTGCGGCCGAAACCGCCACATTCCTTACCACCGCGGGCGCCGCCAAGATGGGCGGAGCGATCGGCGCGGGGCTGATCATCATGGGCGCCGGTGCCGGGATCGGCCGAGTCGGGGGAAGCGCGGTCGAGTCGATGGCGCGGCAGCCCGAAGCGGCCGGACAGATCTCGACGGCGATGATCATCACGGCGGCCATGATCGAGGGGGCGACGTTTTTCGCCGTGATCGTGGCCTTCAGGGCGGCCAGTTAGACCGGCGATCCCGACCATCACCCGCGGCGATCCTCGGGGTCGCCGGCTGGCCGGGAGAGAAAGGCCGATGCGGCGGCGACCGCTCGGCCGATCTCGATCCCAAAGCAGAGCCCGAACCGCGCGTGCGCGAAAACAGAGGCTCCGAGAGATGACGATGAAACGAAGATTGATCGAGTTCGCGACAGCGGCCACGGCGGGTTTGCCGGGCGCGGCCGTGGCGTCCGAAGGCGGAGGTGGCGGCAGCAGCCTCTTCGCGGGCGATGTCGGCAACGCGCTGTGGACCTTGGTGATCTTCCTGCTGGTGGTCTGGGTGCTCGGCAGGTTCGCCTGGGGTCCGCTACTCGCCGCACTGCAGTCGCGCGAGCGTTTCATTCGCGAATCGCTGGAAGAGGCGAAGAAAGACCGCGAAGAGGCGGCGGCTCAGTTGACGCTCCATGAGGAGCGGATGGCCGAGGCGCGGGCCGAGGCAACGGCGATCGTCGAAGAGGGCAAGCGCGACGCCGATCTTGTGAAGCAGCGGATCGAGGCGAAGGCGCAAGAGGAATCCGGCAAGATGATCGAGAGAGCCCGGCGTGAGATCGATATCGCGAAACAAACCGCGGTGCACGATCTCTATGCGCAAGCGGCCGACATGGCGACCGAGCTGGCAGGGCGGATCATCGACAAGGAGCTCGACTCCGCCACCCATGCCGAGCTGATCGCGGGCGCGATCGGTGATCTCGACCTGCCGGAGCGGAGCTAGCCGCCATGGCCAAGATCGATGTGCAAGAGATCACCGTGGGTCGGGTCTACGCGCGGTCGATGCTCGAGCTGGCAGGGGCCGAGGGCGATGACGCCACGGAAGATTTGCTCGACGAGCTGCGGGCGCTGGTCGCGCTGACGGAGAGCGATTCCGATCTGGAGCACTTTCTCTCGAGTCCGATGGTCGGTCTGGATGCACGCCGCGATGTGCTGGAGAAGGTGTTTCGAGGCAGCTCCAGCGATCTCTTCGTCGACTCGCTGCAGGTGCTCAATCGGAACTCTCGCCTGGCGATGCTGCCGGCGATTGCCGAGGCGCTTCGCCTGGAGTACGACGCACTTCGCGACATCGTCGATGTCGAAGTGCGCTCCGCCGTCGAGCTGAGCGAGGAGCTGCGGGAGCGGCTGCGGGAGAAGGTACGCGCGTTGACCCGCAAGTCACCGCAGCTGAGCGAGACGATCGATCCTTCGATCCAGGGCGGGCTGATCGTGCAGATCGGCGACGACCGCCTCGACGGAAGTGTAGCGACACAGCTGCACGAAGCCGGGGCGAAGCTGAAGGCAAGGGCGGCGCGCGAGTTGCGCTCCGAGAAATCGTACTGGAACTAGGGTCAGAGAGGCAGATACGGATGAAACTGGACGTGAAAGAGATCTCATCGGTGATCACGGAAGAGATCCGGCAATACCGGAGCTCGGTCGATCTCGCCGAGGTGGGCAAGGTCCTCGAGATCGGGGACGGAATCGCGCGGGTCTACGGATTGACCAACGCCATGGCCAACGAGCAGGTGCAGTTCGAGAACGGCGCCTACGGCCAGGTGCTGAATCTAGAGCAGGGCTCGGCCGGGGTCGTGATCCTGGGCGATTACCTCGAGATCAAAGAGGGCGACACGGTGCGCCGGACCGGGGAGCTGCTGAGCATTCCCTGCGGGGACGCGATGGTTGGCCGAGTGGTCGATCCGCTCGGACGGCCCCTCGACGGCAAGGGCGAGATCACGACCCCGCATAGCCGGCCGCTCGAGTTCAAGGCCCCGGGAATCGCGGCGCGGCAGCCGGTGAACGAGCCGCTGCAGACCGGCCTCAAGGCGATCGACGGCATGATCCCGATCGGCCGGGGGCAGCGCGAGCTGATCATCGGAGACCGCAAGACCGGCAAGACCGCGGTGGCGATCGACACGATCATCAACCAGAAAGGCACCGGGGTCGTCTGCATCTACGTGGCGATCGGCCAGAAGGAATCCACCGTGGTGGGCGTGGTGGAGAAGCTGCGTGAGCATGGGGCGATGGACTTCACGATGGTGGTTTCGGCCTCGGCGGCCGATCCTTCGCCCCTCCAGTACATCGCTCCGTACGCGGGTGCCGCGATGGCGGAGTACTTCATGTACCAAGAGGGTCGCGCGACGCTCTGCGTCTACGACGACCTGAGCAAACAGGCGCAGTCGTATCGGCAGCTCTCGCTCTTGCTGCGTCGGCCGCCGGGGCGCGAGGCGTATCCGGGCGACGTGTTCTATCTGCACTCGCGGCTGTTGGAGCGCAGCGTCAAGCTGCGCGACGAGTACGGGGTCGTTC
>CAZFNT010000434.1:0-4108 GCA_964520315.1 uncultured Gemmatimonadota bacterium | reverse complement strand
CGACTGAAAGCCCACGGCCCTCGGCCGTGGCGGCCTTGCAGCGCCGGAGCGCATCGTCGAGATCGGTGGTCATCTCATCGCAATAGCGGGTGTCGAGCCGGCGCTCGATCCGCCCGGGGTCGACCTCGACGCAAAGGCAGACCCCTTCGTTCATCGTCACCGAGAGCGGCTGGGCGCCGCCCATTCCGCCCATGCCTCCCGTCAGGACGAGCTTGCCGCGTAGCGAATCCACGCCATAATGGCGCTTCGCGAGCGCCGAGAAGGTCTCGTAGGTGCCCTGCAGGATGCCCTGGGTGCCGATGTAGATCCACGAGCCGGCGGTCATCTGCCCGAACATCATCAGGCCCTTGGCTTCGAGCTCGCGAAAGTGACCCCAGTTCGCCCATCGCCCCACCAGATTCGCATTGGCGATCAGCACCCGAGGCGCCTCGGCATGAGTACGCAAAACCCCAACCGCTTTCCCGGACTGGACCAGAAGCGTCTCGTCCCCTTCGAGCTCCTTCAAGGCCGCGATGATATCGTGGAACGCTTTCCACGATCGGGCGGCCTTTCCGGTTCCACCGTAGACGATCAGACGATCAGGGTCCTCCGCGACGGCTGGATCGAGGTTGTTCATCAGCATGCGCATGGCCGCTTCCTGAACCCAGCCTTTGCAGCTGATTCGGGTGCCTCGCGGGGCTCTGACGGTGGCGGGTCTGTCTGTCATCGAGGACTCCTGTTGGAGGCGGATGATGGCGATCGGAAGGATATTCGAGATTACCCCGATTCGCGCAAGTCGCGATCGGTTCGGCAAATCAGGTTATGGTCGATACGGTTGACGAGGAGACTCCATGATACCGGCCATGTTCACCTTCTTTGCCGCCACGACGGCGACTCCACCGGCTCTTCAGCTCGCCACACCGCCAGACCGACAGGCGCTCTCCGCGGCGATCGGAGCCCCGGTCGAGCCGGGTGGCGATCGACCCCGCTACAACGTGCTCCAGGTGATCTTCGACACGACCCGTGCCGACCACCTGAGCGCTTACGGCTACGAGCGAGAGACCAGCCCGTTCATCGATAGCCGGCTCGGCGACGCACTGGTTTTCGGCGGGCATCACTCGAGCGGAATCTGGACCGTTCCGAACATCACTTCGATGTTGACCTCTCTACTGCCTCAGACCCACAAGGTCTACTCTCCCGCCTCTCGCCTACAATCGGGTTGGCTTACCTCCCACGAGATCTTCAAGTCTCAGGGCTACGAGACCGCGATGATCAGCAACAACATCGTCGTGTTGAATCAAGACCGCAATCTCGATCAGTCCGTGGATTACTCCGCGTGGCTTCGGAGACCGGATCGACTGGTCGCCGACGAGTTCATCTCCTTTCTCGACAACCGAAGTGAATCACCCTTCTTCGCACACGTACAGTTCGTGGCGGGTCACACTCCGTACACGCCATCGGCGCAGTTCGACAGCCTCTTCATCGGCGACCCGTACTACGGTGGCCTGGGCGATGTGCCTGGTGTCAATCTCGTGGGCTGTGAAGGCGGAATCGATGGTGTCGCCTATATCGACAGCATTCTGAGTGGTGACTATTACCTGGCCCAGTACGATGCATTGTTGGCGGAGGCCGATTTCGAACTCTCACGCATCTTCGACGCTCTGGAAACTCGTGGCATCTTGGACTCCACCCTCATCGTTCTTCTCGGTGACCATGGAGAGCTCCTCTTCGACGAGCATGGTCACTTTTTCTGTCACGATACGATGTACGAAGGGAACATCCGGGTGCCACTCATCGTCTGGCCTCCGGGCTCGTGGCTCGAGCAGCACGAGTTCGCCGGCGGCCTCTACCTGAGCGAGCGCACATCCCATATCGATCTCTTGCCTTCGCTCCTGCATTTCCTGCGCCTGGGAATCCCGGGACAATGCCAGGGTACTAGCGCCCTGAGCCCGGGACACGTCAAGGAGATCATGGTCGGAAACGCCGCCTACCGCGCGTTGCGCACCGATAGTGGCAAAGTCATCCATTTCGGGCGGGATCACGAGATAAACAACCGTGGCGAGATGTACGACGTCGAGAACGACCCTGGAGAGCTAGACAACCTCGCCCCGGAGTTTCCTGAACAGGCAACGGAGATGACCGAGAGCCTGCTCAGCTACAGCTCGATGGCCCACAACACCTGGCTCGACAATCCGCCGGGCGAGTATCTCTCGATCGATTTCGAGGACTGGGATGATGCGAGTTATCACCTCTTCCTCCCCTCCTACGTCCCCGAGCTCTTCGGCTGGCGCGGCGTTGAAGATCCGCTCCAACCGGGAAACAACGTGCTCGTCGGTTTCATGGCCGACACCTCACAGGTAGGCGACGACGCCTGGGTCTCCACGAAATGCGCCGTCTTCAATGACCCGCTCCGCTCCTACCAAAACGAGTTTCGTTTCCTTCTCAGAGATGGGATCTTCCATGTCGCCACTTCGTACCTCGAGATGGGGCTCTACGGTTACCACCTGACAATCGACGGCGAGGGGATCTCGGCCGAAGTTCGCTTCGGCTCGGATGTTCAACCCAAGGGGAGCTACGCCACCACGATCCGGCGGAACCGTTACTACGATCTCAGATTCGGCGCCGACGAAGGCCATGTGACCATCTGGCTCGATTCCCAGCTCGTGCTCTCGTTCGACGAACCTAGATGGGAAGAGATCTGGGGCGTCACTCAGTTCTCCCTGGATCCTGCGAGCACGGTCCTGATCGACGACCTCAAGCTCTCGAAGTAGAGACGTCGCGCACAGGAATCGCCGCGTAGAAGGTGGATCCCGTTCCCTTTTCCCCCGCTGGCGGACGATCGCCGGGAGAGACCAACCACGCCCGCCCCCCATGGAGCTCGGCCAGCCGGCGAGTGATCGAAAGACCCAGCCCCGTACCGGCCCCGGCCGTCGGATCGAGTCGCGTGAACCGATCGAAAATGCGTGCCTGCGCCTCGGGCTCTATCCCCCGACCGTTGTCCGAAACGAAGAGCCTGAGCACATTGCCCCCAGGCAGCACCGGTGCATCGGCGGCGGTGGAATCGGTGCACTCCGCACCGACCCTCACATCGCCCCCTTCCGGAGTGTAGTTCACTGCATTCTGCAAGAGATTGATCGCGATCTGCCGGATCTTCGCCTCGTCCGCCTCGATCTCGTCGGGCAGCTCATCGTGAATGAAGTTGATATCGATCGCCCGCTCGTGGGCAGCCGGTGCTACCACGGCCATCGCCGCCGAAATCGCCTTCGTGATATCGAATCTGGAACGGTTCACGCGCACCCTGCCCGCCTCCATTCGCGTCAGGTCGAGGAGTTCGACGATGAGTGCGAGTAGATGCCGGGCGCTCTGCACGATCTTGCTGGTGTGCCCCGCTTGCTCACGGGAAAGTCCGCCGCCGATCCCATCGAGCAACACTTCGGAGTAGCCGATGATGGCATTGAGCGGTGTCTTCAGCTCGTGAGACACCGTCTGCAGGAACTCGCTCTTGAGCCGATCGAGCTCGAGGAGACGCTCATTGGCGCGATCCTGCTCGCGGTGCACCTCGATCAGCTCCTCGTGCTGGTCCTGCAGTTTCCCGTGGGCATCACGCAGCGCCGCCGTTCGACTTTCAACCTGTCGCTCGAGATACTCCCCCCATCGCGACAGATCCGCTTTCGAGCGTTCGAGATCGTCGGAAAGAACCAACGATTCTCGAAACTGCTTCTGCACCGACTGGTAGAGACGTGCATTCTCGATGGCGATCGCGCCGTGGCTCATCAAGAGCGCGATAGCCCCGAGCTGATACTTGTGCAGCTCCGCGGCGTCCCCCCGAACATCGATAGCGACAATCCCTAGCCCGCCTCCAGGCCCCACCAGGGGCAGAAAGAAAAACGCCCCGTCGCCGTCGGTCGCCGGGTCGGAGATCACGCGCTCGCGTGAGATGGCCCACGCCACGTTCCCTTCGTCCACCGCCTTTCGCAACGCATTGTCGAGCCTGGGGCCTGGTTTGGACGAGGGATCCGGTTCGAGCGCGCGGTGTTCGGAATCGAGCCACAGCACGGCCGAGTCGTCGAATGGAACCAGTCGGCCGACCAGCTCGAGCAACACTTCAACCACTTCGGGTCCCTCGCGG
>CAZFNT010000433.1:0-4115 GCA_964520315.1 uncultured Gemmatimonadota bacterium | reverse complement strand
CTCCGCCGCACTGCCGCTCTCCGGCTGCAGCAGCGAAGATCCCGCGGGGCCCGAGATCACCACAATGCCCGAGCACGACAAGCGATACGGCATCTACACCCTGGATCCGTCGTCCGGGGCGGTTGATCTGATCTACAGCTCGGACAACTCGATCCATCGGATTCACGAGAATCCCGCCGGAACCAAGCTGGTCTTCGAGCAGCGCTTCGGAGATGACGTATTTACCGACAGCGAGATCTGTCTCATCAATCCCGACGGCTCGGGCTACCAGAGAATCACGGACAACTCGCACGTCGACGCCTACCCCACCTGGTCCCCCGACGGCACACGGATACTCTTCCTCTCCTGGCCGGACTACCCCGACAACACGTTGGACATCTTCGTGATGGATGCCGGCGGCGCGAACCAGACGGAACTGTACGATTCGGGGTTCCACGACGCCGACTGTCACTGGGTCGGCTCGCGAATCGTGTTCACGAGGGAGAGCCAGATCTGGATCATGAACGACGATGGCACCAACGCTAGCCAGGTGACCGACTATGCGCTCGCCGGCCAGCAGGGGAACGCGAACCTGCCTTTTGGCGACTACGATCCGCGCCTGGACCCGACCGCCACCGTGATCTGCTTCGACAGAATGATCGATGACGAGTCCACGAGCGGCAACTATGACTTCTACACGATCGACACCGATGGCACCGGGGAGACGGCCGTGACCAACACCGGCTGGCAACAGTTCATGGCGGAGTGGTCGCACTCGGGCGAAGAGCTCCTCTTCACGGTTGCCGCCAAGGGCGGCGACGGCCTCTTCGATCTCTACACGATGAGCCCCGACGGCTCGAACCAGACCAACATCACCCCGCCCGACTGGCCGCCCGAGTTCCTCTGCAGCCACGGGGTCTTCAATCATGACGATTCGATGATCTACTTCGCGGGCGAGTGGTGGGAGCCGTGATGCAGGGAAGAGCGACGCGAGAGCGCGCTCGGCCGATGCTCTCTTCGACATATCGCCGAGCTGTCCACCAAGACATTCGATAGAAATCCGTACGAGTATTCGACAACCCAGCCGTGATCGGCCCGCCGGTGCCAGGGGCCGGCTTCGTTCGGCGGTTCCGGGTCTCGTTTCTCCGTGAAACTGCGTGACGCGAAGGGGTTGATGGCTCCGGATCTCATAATCCGCCCTGATGATCTGGTCTCGTCCCGGATAACAGCCACGATCATGGGGGTGTTCTACTCCTTCCTCACCCAGGCTGGAGAACCGGGTCGACGCAGACCTCGCAGCTGAGTGCTCGGTTCGCCGTCATCCGCGCCAGCCTGGCTTCCTCCCTGGCGGCCTGGAGTTGACCGGGAACTTCGGCGCCCGTGCCGAAATAGATCTCATCGGGGGTTTGACCTCGGAACGCGGAATGAGGGATTTCAGAGTTGTGCGCCTCCACGTAGAACTTCACCAAACGGCACACCGTTTCGAAACTGTCGAGCGAGTGGATGAATAGGTGCTGGTATTTGAGTTGGCGCCACCAAGCCTCGATCATCGAGTTAGAGAACTTGATTTCAGTGAACGCCAGAACACGCCGAAGCAAGCCGGATTCGATGAGTTCGTCAACCTGCCCATTCACGTTCTCGACTCCACGATCTGCGATAACGTTGGGTGGACCCTCATCGGAGGAAGCGGCGTTTGCCGCATCAAGCAAGATGGCAACAGTATTGCCGATCTCGAATCGTTCTGCGAGCCGGAACGCCAAGATGCGCCTCGAAAAATTGTCGCTCACTCCATGGAGATAGACCCGGGTGCCGTCGAGAAGCCGGATGACGGTGGTATCGATGTGCCACGCTTCATTTGGCCGCTTGGCTCTCAGGCCGATCTTGGGTTGCTCGGGGTGGATTCGCCGCCGCGGTCGCCGCCACCCTCGATCCCGAACCAGCCGATACCAAGTCGTGGGCGATACGAACACCTTTCCCAGCCGCTGGGCGAGCACGGCGAGAGGCCCGGTCGGGATATGGCGGTAGTCGGGCGACAGGGCCATCTCCCTGACGGTCGCGACTTCCTCGGCGGTGAGCTGGGTGGGGCTGGTCCTTGGGCAGCTCGACCGATCCGCCAGCCGACAATCGGCCTCGGCGCGTCTCCAGGCGTGGTACCGGGCCGGCGAGATTCCGAGTACACGCAGAGCTGCCCTCGATGGGAGCGAGGACCCCGCCCGTTCCACGGCGTCCAGGAGCCGTGTCTTCGCCTTCTCGTCCGGGATCCGGGTCTCACTCATACGGCATCCCAATACCCGGATGAGTACCAGAAGGAGGCGGACGACTGCGCCGAGTCTCTCTGTCCTCCGCCTGAGCTTGATCACCTCTCGTTCCAGCTCGAGGTGACTGAGGGTGGGGACGTCGAGGCTGACGACCTCTTGGGGGGCATGCACGATCCAGCCGGCGGCCGTGGAGCGCGGCACGCCGATCCGGGTCGCGATGGTCAGGTCGCCGGTGCGGTGGACGAGCTCCCGGAGGCGGTGGTCGTAGGTCTTCCGGGGATGGGTCGAGGAGGCCATCCCTGATTCATCGGCCCCGACCGCTCCACTACGAGGTCCGGCGAGGAGATCCCGAGAGGCAACTCGCATCGTCGGATACTCGTACGGATTCCTCTTGAATGTCCGCGTGGACAGCTCGGACAATTCGCAGAAACGTGGGCTGGTGGAGCGTCGGCGAGATTCGGCCGACCGGCGCTTCGTCACGGTTCATTTGACCGACAAAGGACAGGCATTGATTCAACGGGTTTTCCCGCGTCACGTGAGCGCCGTGCTCGAGGCGATGAGAGCCCTCGACGCATCCGGTCAGGCGCTGCTGGGAGATCTCTGCCGCACGCTGGGGCGAGCGGCCGCTGATTGAATCGGCGCCTGGGCCCCGAGTCTCGAAACTTCGGAATCGAATCCAAGCTACCCATGTCCCGTGAAACGGACACATAGGGAGAGGAAAGCAACTATGAAGATCGATCGGACGATCGCCACGGCCCTGATAGCACTCCCCTTCTTCGTCGGGACCGGCTCGGCGAACGCCACCACCTGGAACATCGACGCCCACCACTCCGAGGTCGGATTCAAGGTGCGTCACATGATGATCTCGAACGTGCGCGGGACATTCGGGACCTTGGAAGGCACCGTCGAATACGACCGGGCGTCCCCGGAGAAGGCGGTCGTGGATGTCACGATACAGACCGGGTCGATCAACACCGGGCAGGAGAAGCGAGACGAACATCTTCGCAACGCCGACTTCTTCGACGTGGAGAATCACCCGGTGACGACGTTTCGATCGAAGTCTGTGGAGAAGAGCAGCGGCGGGCTCCGAGTGCGAGGCGACCTCACATTGCGTGGCGTCACGAAGGAGGTTGTGTTGGAGGTCGAGGGGCCGAGCAAGGAGATCACCGACCCTTGGGGCCATGTGAAGCTGGGGGCGGCGGCCACGGCAAAGATCAACCGCACCGACTTTGGTCTCAGCTACAACAAGGCGCTCGAGGGTGGCGGGGTGGTGATCGGCGAAGAGGTCACGATCACGCTGGATATCGAGCTGAATCGAGCAAGCGACTGAGAGACGCCTCTGGGGGGAGGATAGACTGGAAAGGGTGACAGGCATGGATGCCCCGTCCCAGCCACCGATTTCGGGAGATGATGATGCACGTAACGCTAGGATCGAAGGGCCGGATCGCCGCCCTGATCGGGGCCCTGGCACTGGCAGCGCCCGCCCACGGCATCGATCGTCTCACCCTCATGGGAGACTCGTGGGGGATGCGCTCTTTCTCAACCTTCTCGCCGACGCCCTCTACGAAGAGGTGGTGCTCCAGCTGGAGGATTGAGGGGCTCCGCGCGGAGCGCGCCCTGATAGGATGAGCACCAGGCATGCCGACAATTCGCAACATCATCGACGCCCGCCGTGGGGCCACGTTGTGGCTGCTGGTGGTGTTCGTACTCCTGGGTTCGGCTGGCTTCGGTGGCTCGGGTGCGCTCGCCGGCGCCTCGATGACCTGCGGCGTTTCGTGCCCCTGTGAGGAAGCGGTCCACGATGTCCACACAGGCGAGCACGAGGAGCATGCCGAGGCGGATCGGAGCGACGACGCCCGCTGCCAGGACGAGTGTCCC
>CAZFNT010000432.1:0-4128 GCA_964520315.1 uncultured Gemmatimonadota bacterium | reverse complement strand
AGCTCGACGCCGACTCCTACAACAACCGCCGCAAGCTGGAGAGAGAGATCGCCCGCCAGGCGACCAAGCAGGATGCCCTTGCGACACGGGCACAGCGAAAACTCTGGACGCAGCGGACGCGCGCGGCTCGAGCGCGTTCGCGGCGGCGGCAGTGAAAGGAGGATGCGGTCGATCTGCCGTGGCGCGGTTTCAGGTACGAGATACTGTCGCTGGCGCTTCAGAGGAGGCGGAGCGGTTGTGGTTCTCCCACGGCGGGCAGAGGCGCGCAACAACTGCAAAGAGCACAAAGGGCAAAGCAAGCACGACCAGCCCTAGGAGAATCCCCTCCCGACCCAACAACTCCACGTGCAGAGGCAGCAATCCGCGGAGGCTCTTCGACAAGATCTGGCCACCGATCACAACATTCCACCGCATGGCGAAGACCTGAACCAGCACGAGCACGCAAGAGATCGCGACCAGGATCCTCCCGGCCCCAAGGGCGATTCTCCGTTGCAGCGCCACCCAAAGGAGTATCAGCGGAACAACGGATCCCACGATAAACTGAACGACGATGAGTGACGTGAACAGACGTTCGAAGATCAGCGAGCGAATGAGCGTCCAGCCTTCCACGCCTTTGTACCCCATGTTCAAGAACTCGAGCCCCTCGATCGTTACGTCGATGATGAGGAAGAACCACAAATAACGAACCAAAGCACGAACGCATTTGCCATCGTATGGCACAGTTCCGCTGGCCGCTAGGACGAGGTACATCAGCGTCAGCACCGCGATGCCACTCACGATTGCAGATAGAACGAAAATGATCGGCATCAGCTCGGTTGACCACCAGTGATTCGCCTTGATCGCCCCGAAGATGAAACCGACATAGCCGTGCAGAATGCATGCGGAGGGGATGCCGATGGCTGCCAGAAGACGGACCGCCTTGTGGTCCGCAGTCACCGCGCCCTCGCTCACGTCGGTTGTACCGAGAGCGAGGATTCGATAGATGCGTCGTACCGCGGACCCGTGCTCGACCTCGTTGGACCAGCGGATGAGGTCGGCACGATAGCTGAACCAGAGCTCGATCACTACCATAATGGTGTACGCGACGTAGATAAAACCGAATCCCGCCATGGCTGAGCTGCCATTCGGTGTAATCATGATGTTGAGTGCACGTTCCGGGTGCCCCAGATGCAAGAGCAGGGGGGTCGTCGCGAACACCAGAAAACAGAACGCGGCTAGTAGGCTCATTCGTGCAACGGGGCGAAGAGCTCTGACATCAAAGACGTGATATAGGGAGGACGTGATGAAGGCGCCAGCCACCAGCCCCGTGATGTACGGGTAGAGCACGATCATGAAGGACCAGTAGATACGCTCGTTCGGGTAGTGGAAGCCGATGATCTCTTCCATGATCAGCGAACCTCCCTATTGAACCCGAGGTAGAAGACATGGGGGTCGGTTCCGAGCTCTTCTTTCAAAACATCGTACCGTTCGGTTTTCAGGAATTCGCAGGCCGCACAAGACTCTCCGTCTACATGGGTCGAGAAAGTGCGCGCACCGGTGGGGCAGTTCAATACACAAGCAGGAGGGAGACCTTTCACGATGCGGTGGTAGCACCAAGTGCATTTGTCGGCGGTGCCAGTGGCGTGGTCGATATAGCGGGCCTCGTAGGGGCAGGCCTGAACGCAATAACCGCAGCCCATGCAGCGATCTTTGTCCACCAACACCACTCCCCCGGGCGTGTGGTAGGTGGCACTGACGGGACACACCTGAGTGCACGCCGCCTTCTCGCATTGGTTGCAGAGCTTGGGGACAAAGAAGGCCTTCGGATTGCGGGCCTCGATGCGCGGGGCGCTCATGAAGCCGTGCTCGCCCCCGCGGGGAGAGTCGACGAAGAGCTCGTGATCCTCCGACTCCGTGTAGCGCTCGATCCAGGTTCGGTAGTACCCTGTCGGTACATGGTTTTCACTGCGACACGACCGTACGCACGATCCGCAGCCGATGCATTTCATCGTATCGACAATGAAGTTGCAGAAGTACTCTTCGAAGGCATCGGTCGGCGAATCGGTTCTCGGGACGCGGCCCTTTGCGGGCAGGGGTATTCGCAACAGGAGGGAATAGGACACGACACCGGCGGCGACCGTTCGCGCCGTGATCTTCATGAATTCCCGCCGATTCCTCCCTGGAGTTGATGCGTATTCGCGAGACGATCGATGATCACTCATCGGTCCACTCCTCCCACTCCTCCCACTCCTCTAGCCCATCCTCAAACTCGGTCTCCGCTGCGCTTTCCGACTCGTCTCTCAGCCCTTCCATTCGTGCGCTGCCGACCGGATCGTGCGGCGGATGACATTTGATGCAAGGCGTCGTTTCCATCTTCGCCAAGACCTTCGCATGTTTGTCGAAGCTCTCCGGCCTGGCGTGGCAGCTCTCGCAAAACTGGTCGTCCTGTCCATGCGTGGGCATCTCGACCGAGGGCTTTCCATCGATCAGCAAGGCGTGGGCGGGTAGTGAGACGCCGTGGCAAGCGACACAGGTCACGAATCGGTGCTCCGCGAAGTGAACAACCTCGGTGCGTCGCTCGTGGCAACCGGAGTCACCGCAGCCGGTCGGCTCGACGCGTGGCCAATGGGGCGGATGGCAGATGATGCAGCCTACCTTGTCCCTTTCCAGACGGCGCTCGGCATAGTGCTCGTCGATATCGATTACGTCGAAGACAGCGGGTTTTCCGTGAAGCCTCTCGTGACAGGGGAGGCAGAAATCGTCGCCATCCGGAACATTCATGGCCACAGCGGGTTGCCCCGCGGAGTCGAGATCGGCATGCGCGCCGGGCATCATGCCGTGGCAGCTCTCGCAGTTGACCGTGCTGTGCCCGTGCCCGGTCCAGTCCGCCAAGCGCTGCGGGTGGCAGTCGCCGGATCCACAAGCCTCGGCACCCACAAAGCCGATCTGCTTGGCGCGTTCCGAGGCCAATGCGCTGGTGCGATAGGGGCCCAGTTCGCCGAAGTCATGGGGCACCATCACACGCAGTCCCACCCAGGCCGATCCGATCACAAGAAGGACGACGCCGATCAGCGGCCAGATATGGGCGGTTGGAGACGGACTCACTCCGAGTGCTCACAGTCCAAGAGAAGTTCGGCCTCCATCTCCATGAAATCGATCGCAATCGACGCGGAAACACCGTAGAAGGCTTCGGGCGATGCAGCCTGAACCTTTTTCAAGAAGGTTGTTCCCCAACGACCGAGATGCTCGCCGAAGAACCACTTCTGCGCCGCGAGAGCATGATCCCGTCTTGCCTCGTCGCCGACATCCAACGCTCCGGCTTGAGCCTCCACGAGCTGCGCCATGATCTCCAGCTCCGCGGAGATATGATCGGGCAGCTCCCCGAACGAATCGCGATAGCTAAGACCCAGTTGTTCTACAAAGGCCCGCACCTGGCCGGTGGCCGCTCCCCAAAGCTGGCCGTTGCCTGGATCGTCGCGATGGACCGATTCGTGGGGCGAGATATGCTCTCCCGGTCCAAGGAAAAGCCGAGCGAACTCGACTGCAAGCTCACCGGCGCGGACCACTGCTGCGTCTCTCGGGCCGCCACTCTCGGCCAGGAGATCGAAGAAACCGGCGGCGCGCATGGTCACGATATCTGCATCGGATGGCTCTCGCCTGAAGATCAGGGCAAAGAGTCGATAGGTATGCAATCGAGCCTGAATCACTGCGCCGCCGGTCTCGTTGGTCATCACGACTCCTCCATTCGAAGACAGCAACTGCCTAGACCGCTTTCACCGAGACAACCGTGTCCATATTGCACCACTGCCCTCCGATCGGATCCGCCGTATTTGCGATCACCCAATTGGGATGCTGGCCGTGCTTTTTCCACCACATGCGGCCTGCGTCCGGATCGGCGGCGGCATGCGCACCATCGACAACTGCTTCCTCGATCTTTCCGGATGCGTACCTTCCGTATGCCCAGTGACCGCAGTGATTGGAAATGGCGATCACTCCGGGAACGATCCCCTCCACGACATGGGCCTCCGTTCTGATCGAACCGACCGGAGAGGTGACCTCGATCAGTGCTCCGTCTTTGATCCCCAAAGCGCTTGCCGTCTTCACATTGATGAGCGCGGGATTGTCGTGATAGATCTCGGTGAGCAGCTT
>CAZFNT010000431.1:0-4129 GCA_964520315.1 uncultured Gemmatimonadota bacterium | reverse complement strand
CTCTTTGACTGTCAGCTCGGAGTAGAGAAATGTGTCGTGAGAAACGACGCCGATACGAGATCGGTGGCGGGCGTCGCGGCGATCGAAGCGCTCTCCGCGCACCAGGATCTCGCCGCCGTCGATCCGCGCCAGACCGGCCAGGCAGTTCAAGGTGGTCGTCTTGCCGACTCCGTTCGCCCCGAGCAGCGCCGAGACCTCGCCCGCCCGAAGATCGAAGGAGATCGACTCCAAGACAAGGTGCGGGCCGAAGCGCTTGGTCAGGCTCTGCACCCGCACGTGCGGCTCGCTCACCCCCGGGCCGCCATGTGCGAGAGCGACGCTCCGCAAGAGGCGCAGTAGCGGTCCTTTCGCCGCACCGTGGCACCGCATTCGGAACAGACCGGCGGTGCGGCCGTGCCACGCTTCTTCCTGGCCGCGCCGCGCCGCGCATCGAGCATCTTGGTCATCGCCACTCCCCGCGCCCTCAGCTCGGCCCGGAGCGGTTCGTAGTCCTCGTCAGAGAGCTTGCCCATCTGATGATCGAAATCGAGATCCCGAACCGCGCGCAGAATCGCCGCTCGCTCCCGCTCGAGCTCCGCCAGCGGGTCGATACTCTGCTCTTCCGCCGCCACGGCCGCCCCGCGGAAGGGCGCCAGCACCCAGAGCAGCGCCAGCGCCAAGCCGCCGAGCCCGAAGGCCAGCACGACGAGCGGATCCACGCCCGCCCGCTGTGCCCGCGCGGCGGGTGAAAAGGCCATGCGAACGCGCTCTCCGGCCCGAGCCCCCGCCCGCGACCACGAGGAGTAGACCCGTCCATGAACCCCTTCCGGAGCCTCGAGCGGCATCCAGCCCTCGCCAACCAACCCGCCGACCCCCTCCGCGACATGCAGATCGAGGCGATCCACGGGGTAGTCGAAGCTGCGCGCCAGCGGACCCAGGGGCGCGCTCGCCGGCAACGTATACCCGATCAGACCGGTCGTCTCTCCCGGATAGAGCGGCCCGTGGTACCGCGCGCGCCCATCCACGGTCTCGATCAGCCCTGTCAGAAAACCGCCGCCGGGATGGACCTCGCTCGCTCCCGGAAAGAGCGCCATCTCGAAGCTGGCCGCCCCCGGCTCGGTCGGCATGAATGCGCGATCTCCCGAATTGCGTATGGCGACCGACTCTCGAACGTGGTGCCCCCCCCCTTCTGAGCGTCCGATCACCGTATGCAGCCGCACTATCTCGATCCCCGCCGGATCGGTCGTCGCGTCGTAGACCTCGATCTCGAGATCGAGGCTGCTCTCCCCCGCCTCGAAGCTCGCGAAATCGGTGATATATGGAACGTCGTCGAAGCGGACTCCGACCACATAGGATGCCTCTGGATCGCGATCGAGCCCTTTGAAAACGAACGATCCGGCGCGATCGGTGCGCGCGCTCAGGGCCGGCTCGTCGCCCGATTGCTGAGGCGAGAAAAGATTCACCTCGACGTCGGCAATCGGCGCTCCACCCGGTGTAGGTTTCGTGATTCGCCCCACGATACTGCCATCCGTGGGCGCGCCCAACGCCGAGCCCGCGCCAAGGAGCACGCAAGCGACGACCTTTGCTTCAAACATCGAACTCCTCCAGATCCGCTTCGAAGCGCGCCGCCTCGTCATCGCTCACCGACGGACCCCCCGCCACCGGCGCCGGAGCGCTCGACCACCGCCTCACGACACCGATCAGCCCTGCCAGCGAGACGATCACTACGATCGGCGGGATCAGCCAGAGCAAGAGCCCCGCCCCGCTGAACTTCGGCGACGCCCGAAAACGTTCGCCGTGGGTGGTCAAGAAGCTCTCTTTCGCCTGGCCGGCGTCGAGTCCCGCGCTCAAGAGGCTGTCGATCTCGCTTCGGTACCCCTCGGCGTACCCGCAGACACAATCTCCCAATACCCGCATGCAGTCGTCGGGACAGGGGCAGATAACCTCGCCGGCAACGTCGCTCACTCGGGGCGCACGCGCGGCCGCGGGCAGCACGATGAACGAAGCAAAGGCGGCAACAGTTGCCAAGAAGAGCGCGCTACCCCGCATGGATCAAATCCTCGCTCTTCAACGCTACCCTCCGCGGCGGCCTCCGGTGCTCGCTCTCGGGCCAGAGGCTCAGCGCGGCTCCGAGCAGCATGATGATCCCACCGGCCCAAACCCAGCTCACCAGCGGATTGATATGCACCTTGAGGATCGCCTCGCCCGGATCGTCGGTGAAGCCACCCGGAATCAGATACACATCTTCGAAGAGGCGCGAGTGGATCGACACCTCGGTCGTCGGCTGATTCTGTCGCTCATAGAAACGCCGCTCCGGTGTCATGACGACCAACGCCTCACCATCTTTGTAGAGCTCCGCCTCGACCATACGGGCGCTGTGGTCGGGGCGATCGACGGCATGGTTGGCGACGAAGCGGATCTCATACCCCCCCGCGACCAGACTCTCACCCGACTTCAGGAGTGCCTCCGCCTCTTGGTCGAAGGCAGAGCCGGCGATCCCCGCGAACATCGCCGTGACCCCCACATGCACCACGTAGCCCCCGTAGCGCCGCCGGTTGCGCGCCACCAGCGCAGCGAGAGCCAGCCCGATCATCTCGCCGTGCGCCCTCTTGCGCGCCAGCGCCCCGCGCACGAACTCCTGCCCGACAGTGGCAAGCACGAAGGCGCCCGCACCAAGCGTCAGCATTGCATAAATATGTGGCTTCTCTGACAGGTCCATCCATCCCCGCCCTATCCCCGACGCAACGAACACCACCATTCCACCGATCCCAACCGCCGCCGGCACCGTGAAGTTCCGCCGCAGATTCGCTGCCGACGCACGCCTCCACGAGATCAGAGGCGCAATACCGGCGAGCGCGAGGACCATCAGGAAGAGCGGAATCTCCAGCTCGTTGTAGTAAGGCGCTCGAAAAGTGGTGGAGACACCCGTGAAAGCACGACTGATCGGCTCACCCACCGTGCCCAGGAACACGACGAAGCAGGCCGCCACGAAAAGCCAGTTGTTGAAGACGAAGCTCGCCTCTTTCGAGAGCACCGACTCGAGGCGGTTCACACTCCCTAGCATAGGCGCGCGCCGAATCAAGATCCAGGCGAAGAGAACGAGACAGAGAACGAGAAAGCCGAGGAACCACCAACCGATCGGCGATTGAGCGAAAGTATGTACCGACTGCACGAAGCCCGAGCGGGTGAGAAAAGTGCCGAAGATCGAGAGCCAGAAGGTGAGGAACACCAGGATCATGTTCCAGACCTTCAACATTCCGCGTTTCTCCTGAATCATCACCGAGTGTAGGTAAGCCGTACCGGTGAGCCAGGGCATGAACGACGCGTTCTCGACCGGATCCCAGGCCCAGTAGCCGCCCCAGCCGAGCTCCTCGTACGCCCACCAGGCCCCGAGCAGAATGCCCGCACCCAGAAAGGCCCAAGTCGTGAGAGTCCAGCGGCGCGAAATACGTATCCAGCGGTCGTCGAGGCGCCCTGTCGCCAGCGCCCCGATCGCAAAGGCGAACGGCACGGTCGTCCCCACGAAACCGATGTAGAGCAGCGGCGGGTGAATGACCATGCCGGGGTTCTGGAGCAGCGGATTCAGCCCAGCGCCGTCGAAAGGCACCGCACTCGGCGCGAACGCCTCGAAGGGGTTCGACAGATAGGTGATCACACCGAGAAAGAAGAGATTCACCCCCGCGAAAGTGGCTGCGGCCCAGGGCATCAGGTCGCGATTCCGACCGCGGTTCCGGAGCAAGATGATCGACGCGTAGGCGGCCAGGATCCAGCTCCAGAGCAAGAGCGAGCCGGCCATGCCGCCCCAGACGGCCGTCAACGCGTAGAGCCTGGGCTGCGCGCTGCTGGAATTGTTGGCAACGTATTTCAGACTGAAGTCGTTGCTGTAGAAGGCCCAGGCCAGCCCCACGATGGCCAGGCTCAGCGCCACGAAGGCCCCGTGACTCGCCCGTTCCGCGACAGCGAAAAGGCGCGGATCCCCTCGCCAGGGCGCGAGCCGCGACCACACCAGGCCGCAGAGCACGAGCCCAAGGCAGACGAAGGCGGCGCGCCCGGTCCAGTCCAGCTCGGTCAGCCCGGGGATTGCGGCGACGACGACCCCCGCGAGGAGCGCCAGGCCAACCGGCGCGCCCTTGCTTCGTGGAACCGATCG